>NZ_JBFAPH010000193.1:0-12694 GCF_040675635.1 Streptomyces sp. NPDC049577 | reverse complement strand
CTCCTTGACGGCGCCGGTGTCCAGGGTGCTCTGGCTCTTGGCGTAGTTGACCGTCGAGTCGAAGTCGAGCAGACCGTAGGTCTCCTTGTTGTCCGGCTTGAGCCGGTTGTAGACGACGCGGGAGACCTTGTCGAAGTCGTGCTTGTACTTGCCCTCGGCCTGCACCAGGCTCGCGACGGTGACGAGCTGGAGCGGAGACTTCAGGCCGAGTTCGCGGGACTTGGCCTCGACGTCCTGCTTGGCGTAGGTCTCCTTGGCCCGGGCGACCATCTGCCGCAGGATCTCCTCCGGTTTGGTGCCCTTGCCCGCGCTGTACTGCGAGGGGAAGAGGAAGCCCTCCAGCGGGTCCTTGATCTTGGGGTCGCTGTTGGCCCACGCGGGCAGTCCGAGGTTGCCGGCCTGCGCCTTCGCGACGTCCTTGGTCGTGCCCGGCTTGAGCGCCAGCTTCTTGTCGATGGCGGCGTAGACGTCGGCTGCCCGGATGCCCTCGCGCAGGGTCAGGAAGTTGGCGGCATTGGTCATCATGGCGACGGCCGAGGCGCCCGACATCTCCTGGTGGAGGGTGTAGGTGCCTGGCTGGATCGCGGCGCCCTTGCCGGCGGCCGCGGTGAAGGCGCGTACGCTCTTGACGACACCGGCCTTCTGCAGGATCTCGCCCATCTGGGCCAGCCCGGAGCCCTTGGGGATCTCGACCTGGACCTGGCCGCTGCCCTCACCGTCGTAGTCCGGCGGGGTGCCGTAGTGGGTCTGCCAGTAGTCGTAGCCGAGGTAGCCGGCGCCGCCCACACCGCCGACGAGCACGACGGCGACGAGCAGACAGGCCGTGCCGCTGCGGCGCTTGTTCTTCTTCGTCTTGCCGCGCCGCTCACGGCCGCGCCGGCCGCGCGGCTCCTCGTCGTCCTCGTCCTCCGGCTCGGTCCCGGGCTCGGCCGCGGGCTCACGGGGCGGGGCGGGATCGTCGTCGAAGAGGGAGAGCGCCTCGTCGTCGGGACCGGCGGGCGGGGCCTCGTCGTGGTGGCCGTGCCGCTGCTCGCCGACGTGCGGCGCCTGCTGCCCCTGCTGGGGGTGCTGCCCCTGCTGGGGGTGCTGCCCCTGCTGGGGATGGTGCGGCTGCTGCTGCTCCTGCGGGTACGGCATCTCGTGCGTGTGCCGCTGGTAGCCGTCCGCGGAACCGTAGTACTCGGACTCGCCGGAGTAGCCGCCGGTCTGCCCGCCGTACTGCTGCTCCCCGGGATGGCCCGGGTGGAGACCCGGGTGACCCTGCTGCTGGTGACCCGGGTGCCCGCCGTACGGACCCCCCGCGTTCTGCGAGGGGTCCCAGGCGTACTGCTGCTGTTCGGGGTAGTGCTGCTGACCGTAGGCGGGCTGAGACTGCTGCGGCTGATGCTGCTGCGCGTACTGCTGCCCGTTGTATCCCTGGTCTCCGTAGAGCGGATCCTCGGGATGCCACGGTTGGGAGCCGGCACCCCGGCCATACTCAGTCATCTATCCCCTAGTGCCGCACAGCGGCAGCCTGTGGACGCTCCCTGGAGCGCGAGTCCGATGTCTGGTCCTGCCCGGAAGACATTCGAACAGCTGCCATGTCGCGCGGAACGTTACCGTATTGCGATCAGATGACCACGTCGACGGTCTCCCCCGGAGGCCGGCCCGAGGTCTTCTCGATCTCCAACGCGTTCTGCAGGATGATGACGGCCGCGGCCTGGTCGACCACGGAACGGCCCTTCTTGGTGTTCACGCCGGACGCCCGAAGGCCCTGCGCCGCCGTGACGGTCGTCATGCGCTCGTCGACCAGCCGCACGGGCACCGGGGCGACGCGCCGCGCCATCTCGCGGGCGAACGTCCGCACCTTGGTGGCCGCCGGGCCCTCCCGCCCGCTCAGCGAGCGGGGCAGGCCGACCACGACCTCGATGGGCTCGTACTCCTCGACGATCGCCGCGAGCCGCTTGTGCGCCTGCGGGATGTCGCGTCCCGGAACGGTCTCGACGGGGGTGGCGAGGACCCCGTCGGGGTCGCACGAGGCGACCCCGATGCGGGCGTCCCCGACATCCACGGCGATGCGCCTGCCGCGTCGCACGTCAGGCGGCTTCCGCCACAAGGCGCTCGACGGCGGCCATGGCCTCGTCGATGGCCTCGGGGTTCTGACCGCCGCCCTGGGCGACGTCCGGCTTGCCGCCGCCGCCACCGCCGAGCGTCTTGGCGGCGGTGCGGACCAGGTCGCCGGCCTTCAGACCGCGCTCACGGGCCGTCTCGTTGGTGGCGATGACGGTCAGCGGACGGCCGCCCGCCACCGTGAACAGGGCGACGACGGCCGGGCGGTCGGCCGGGATGCGGCCGCGCACGTCGAGGACCAGCTTGCGCAGGTCGTCGGCGCCCGTGCCGTCCGGCACCCGGCCGGTGACCAGGGCCACGCCGCGCACGTCCGTGGCGCCCTGGGCGAGCCCGGCAGCGGCCTGGAGGACCTTCTCGGCGCGGTAGCGCTCGATCTCCTTCTCGGCCTCGCGCAGCTTGGCGAGCATGCCCGAGATCTTCTCCGGCAGCTCCTCCGGGCGGCCCTTGACCAGGTCGGTCAGCTGGGAGACGACCGTGTGCTCACGGGCCAGGAAGTTGTAGGCGTCGGCGCCCACCAGGGCCTCGACACGGCGCACGCCCGAGCCGATGGAGGACTCGCCGAGCAGCTTCACCAGGCCCAGCTGGGCGGTGTTGTGCACGTGCGTGCCGCCGCACAGCTCCTTGGAGAAGTCGCCGATGGTCACCACGCGGACGCGCTCGCCGTACTTCTCGCCGAACTCGGCGATGGCGCCGGCCTTCTTGGCCTCGTCCAGGCTCATGATCTCGGCCTGGACGTCCAGCTCGCGGGAGAGCACCTCGTTGATCCGCTGCTCGACGTCGGTCAGGACCGTGCCGGGCACGGCGGTCGGCGAGCCGAAGTCGAAGCGGAAGCGGCCCGGGGCGTTCTCCGAACCGGCCTGGGCGGCCGTCGGGCCCAGGGCGTCGCGCAGCGCCTGGTGGGTGAGGTGGGTGGCGCTGTGGGCACGGGCGATGGCCCGGCGGCGGGTCACGTCGATGGCGGCGTAGGCGGAGGCGCCCACGGTCACCTCGCCGACCTGGACGACGCCCTTGTGGACGTTGACGCCCGGGACGGGCTTCTGCACGTCGCGGACCTCGATGACGGCACCGTTGTCCAGCTTGATGCGGCCCTGGTCGGCCTGCTGGCCGCCGCCCTCGGCGTAGAACGGGGTGCGGTCCAGGACGACCTCGACCTCGTCGCCCTCGGTGGCGGCGGGCGAGGGCACGCCGTCGACGAGCAGACCGACGACGGTGGCCTCGTTCTCGGTGTGCGTGTAACCGGTGAAGTCGGTCGCGCCGGCGGTGTCGGCCAGGGTGCGGTAGGCCGACAGGTCGGCGTGGCCGCTCTTCTTCACCATGGCGTCGGCCTTGGCGCGGTCCCGCTGCTCCTTCATCAGGCGGCGGAAGCCGTCCTCGTCCACGGAGAGCCCCTGCTCGGCGGCCATCTCCAGGGTGAGGTCGATCGGGAAGCCCCAGGTGTCGTGGAGCAGGAAGGCCTTCTCGCCCGGCAGGACGGTGCCGCCGGCGGCCTTGGTGTCGGTGACGGCGGTGTCCAGGATGTTGGTGCCGGCCTTCAGCGTCTTGAGGAAGGCGGCCTCCTCGGCGAGCGCGACGGTCTCGATGCGCTTGCGGTCGGTGAGCAGCTCCGGGTACTGCAGGCCCATCGTGTCGATCACGACGTCGAGCAGCTCGCGGACGACCGGTCCGGTGGCGCCCAGCAGACGCATGTTGCGGACGGCGCGGCGCATGATGCGGCGCAGGACGTAGCCGCGGCCCTCGTTGCCGGGGGTGACGCCGTCGCCGATCAGCATGGTGGAGGTGCGCATGTGGTCGGCGACCACGCGCAGGGAGACGTCGGTGTCGGCGGCGGCGCCGTAGCGGACGCCGGTCAGCTCGCCGGCCTTGTCCATGACGACACGCAGGGTGTCGGTCTCGTACATGTTGTGGACGCCCTGGAGGATCATCGCCAGGCGCTCCAGACCGAGGCCCGTGTCGATGTTCTGGCTCGGGAGGTCGCCGAGGATCTCGAAGTTGTCCTTGCCCGTGCCCTCACCGCGCTCGTACTGCATGAAGACCAGGTTCCAGATCTCCACGTAGCGCTCGTCGTTGACGGCGGGGCCGCCCTCGACGCCGAACTCCGGACCGCGGTCGTAGTTGATCTCGGAGCAGGGGCCGCAGGGGCCGGGCACGCCCATGGACCAGAAGTTGGGGCCCATGCCCAGGCGCTGGATGCGCTCGGCGGGCACGCCCACCACGTCACGCCAGATCCGCTCGGCCTCGTCGTCCTGCTCGTAGACGGTGATCCACAGCTTCTCCGGCTCCAGCCCGTAGCCGCCGTCGGCCACCGGGGTGGTCAGCAGCTCCCAGGCGAGCTTGATGGCGCCTTCCTTGAAGTAGTCGCCGAAGGAGAAGTTGCCGCACATCTGGAAGAACGTGCCGTGCCGGGTGGTCTTGCCGACCTCCTCGATGTCCGGCGTGCGGACGCACTTCTGCACGCTCGTGGCGCGCGGGAAGGGCGGCTTGACCTCACCGAGGAAGTACGGCTTGAAGGGGACCATGCCCGCCGGCACCAGCAGCAGGGTCGGGTCGTCCGCGATGAGCGACGCCGACGGCACGACGGTGTGCCCACGCTCCTCGAAGAAGCGCAGCCAGCGGCGGCGGATTTCAGCCGACTCCATCAGTGGTCCTCTTTCCGGGTGTACGAGTGGTGGATGGGGGACTGCTCGAGCGCGACCAGCCGGCGCTGCTCGGGCAGGGCACGGGCCTCCGGCTCGGGCGGCGCCGCGCTCAGTCCGAGCGCGTCCTTCAGCGCCGCCTCGCGGTGCGCCATGCCGTCGCGGACGTCGAGCGCGAAGAGCTTGACCTTGCGGCCGGCGATCACGGCGCGGTCGGCGGCCTGCAGCGCCAGGCTCTCCGGCGTCAGCTTGGCGAGCTTGCGGTTGACCTTGGTGGTGGCCCAGACACCGGCTGCTACACCGGTGGTGAACCAGAACGTGCGGCGGAACATTTCTGGGGTCAACCCTTCCCACGGATACGGCGGCCGCCTCCGCGCCGGGCGGAGGGCAGTTTCCCGCCGGCGGTCTTGCCGATGAACACGGTGCCCTGCGCGGCCGGATCCGCCGGCGCGCTCCGGCGGCCCATCGCTCGGCGCACCCCGTAGCCGAACGCGGCGACCTTGACCAGCGGCCCGCCGAAGGCGGTGGAGACGGTCGAGGAGAGCGCGGAGGCGTTCGCCGTGACCTCCTGGACGTCCGCGGTGATCGAGTCGACGCGGGCCAGCTGGGTGTGGGCGGAGCGGACGGTCGCGGAGGCGTCGGCGAGCAGCGGCACGGCCTGCTCGGTGACCTCGGCGACCAGCTTCGTCGCCGCCCTCAGGGTCTGCGCGAGCCGGACCAGTGCCAGGGCGATGAAGGACACCAGGATCGCCCAGAAGACGGCCACGAGGATCCCGGCCACCTCTCCACCGGACACGGCACCGCTCCTTGCTGATCGTCGCTGTTTCCCCGGATGGACACGATGTCCATCCGCATGAACGTCGAGGTACCGACCTTATCGCGCCGGGCCTCGCAGCCCCTACCGCATTACCGGTCCGTATGGGCACAGATGTCCGGGCGCAAACGCCCCGGAAACGCGCGAGCCCGCCGGCTCGCCGGCCACGGGGGCGGCGAGACGACGGGCTGCGCGAAAGAGAGATCCTGCGCCTGCGTCAGCGGGCGTAGTACTCGACGACGAGCTGCTCGTCGCAGATGACCGGGATCTCCTTGCGGTTCGGCTCGCGGTCCAGGCGGAAGGCCAGCGCCTGCAGGTTGACCTGCAGGTAGCGCGGGGTCTCGCCGTCGGGGGCGAAGCCACCCTCACGGGCAACCTGGAACAGGGTCTTGGCGCGGCTGCGCTCGCGGACCATCACGACGTCGTCGGGGCGGACGCGGAAGGACGGCTTGTCGACCTTCTTGCCGTTGACCTCGATGTGGCCGTGGACGACCATCTGACGGGCCTGGTAGATGGTGCGGGCGATGCCCGAACGCAGGACCAGGGCGTCGAGACGGCGCTCGAGCTCGACGACCAGCGCCTCGCCCGTCTTGCCCTCGGCCTTCTTGGCGCGGTCGTAGGCGCGCGCCATCTGGCGCTCGCTGATGTCGTACTGGGCGCGCAGACGCTGCTTCTCGAGCAGACGGACCTTGTAGTCCGAGTTCTGCTTGCGGCCACGGCCGTGCTCGCCCGGCGGGTAGGGGCGGGCCTCGAAGTACTTGACGGCCTTCGGCGTCAGCGCGATGCCGAGCGCACGGGACTTCTTGACCTTGGGACGCGACTGGTTAGGCACGTTCTCCAGACCTCCGAAATAGGTTAGGTTAGGCTCACCTTACTCAAGGAGATCGCATGTCTCGTCCGGGGAACACCAGTCACATCACGGACAGCACGAAAGGATCCACAAGGGATTCCGACGCTCTCGAGGGCGTCAACGTGACGGAGGTCCGATCAGATCGTGGTCAGCCGCGTCCCAGCGGACTTGAGATCGCCCGGATGCCGTCAGCAGCCGAGCGCACACGAACTCTCGTACAGAGTACATGCTCCGCGGTGCTGCTGATTCCGGGGCTGGGGTCCGCCCGCCGGGAGCAGCTGGAGCCGGAGGCCCGGAACGTCGGGCCGGCCGGCGACGTCCTGCTGGTCCACCCCGCGGATTCGCCCGTCGTGCGGGCGGCGACGCACGCGCAGGACGGCGAGCTGTCGGCCGTGCTGGAGATCACCGACGTCGCCCCGGTCGCCGTGCCGAACCGCGTCCGCGGCCGGGCCTGGCTCTCCGGCCGGCTGACCTGCGTGCCCGGGGTGGCCGAGCCGGGCCGGATGCTGCTGCGGCTGGAGCCGGTCGAGGTGAGCCTGGACGACCTGTGGGGCGCGGAACGCGTCGACCCGGAGTCCTTCGCCGCCGCGGCGCCGGATCCGCTGATGCCGTACGAGACGGAGCTGCTCCAGCACCTGCATTCCGGCCACGGCGACCAGGTGCGCCGGCTGACCGCCCTCCTGGGCGAGCGGGCCCCCGAGCCCCGCTGCATGCGGGCCGTTCCCCTGGCCCTCGACCGCTTCGGCCTGCGGGTGCGTTTCACGCACGGCCACGGCCCGGGAAGCCCGGCGGACCGCTCCTTCGACACGCGCTTCGAGTTCCCGGCACCGGTCCGCGACGTCGCGGGCCTGCGCAGGGCGATGCACCAGCTCTTCGAGGCAGCGGCGGACTAGCTCCCGTCCCCGCTCCCGCCCGTCTCCTTCGGGGGCTGCGCCCCCGAGAGCCGGGCCCGCACCTTCTCCACCACGTCCGCGTACCGCGCCTCCGCCCCGTACCGCGTCGGCTCGTAGTACCGCTTGCCGTGCACCGCGTCCGGCGCGTACTGCTGCGCCGCGATGCCTCCCGGCACGTCGTGCGGATACACATACCCCTGGCCGTGGCCCAGCTTCTGCGCGCCCTTGTAGTGGCTGTCCCGCAGATGCGCCGGCACCGGCCCGGCGAGGCCCGCGCGGACGTCCGCCAGGGCGGCGTCGATCGCCAGATAGGCCGCGTTGGACTTGGGGGCCAGCGCCAGCGCCACCGCGACCTGGCTCAGCGTGATCCGCGCCTCCGGGAAGCCGATCATCGCGACGGCCTGCGCACCCGCGACCGCGGTCTGCAGGGCCGTGGGGTCGGCGAGCCCGATGTCCTCGCTGGCCGAGATCATCAGCCGGCGGGCGATGAACCGGGGGTCCTCGCCGGCCTCGATCATGCGGGCGAGGTAGTGCAGGGTGGCGTCCACGTCCGAGCCGCGGATGGACTTGATCAGCGCGCTCGCCACGTCGTAGTGCTGGTCGCCGTCGCGGTCGTACTTCACGGCGGCGCGATCGACCGCGCCCTCCAGCGTCTCCAGGGTGATCTCCTGCTCGCCCTGCGCGAGCGCCGAGCCCGCGCCCGCCTCCAGCGCCGTGAGCGCGCGCCGGGCGTCGCCGCCCGCGATGCGCAGCAGATGCGCCTCGGCGTCCGCGGAGAGGGTCACCGCGCCGCCGAGACCGCGCTCGTCGGCGAGGGCGCGGCGGACCAGACCGCGTACGTCGTCGTCGGTCAGGGCCTGGAGCGTCAGCAGCAGGGAACGGGACAGCAGCGGCGAGATCACCGAGAAGTAGGGGTTCTCCGTGGTGGCCGCGACGAGCGTGACCCAGCGGTTCTCGACGGCCGGGAGCAGGGAGTCCTGCTGGGCCTTGCTGAAGCGGTGGATCTCGTCGAGGAAGAGGACGGTCTCCTTGCCGTACCCGCCGGAGGCCCGGCGGGCGCCGTCGATGACGGCCCGCACCTCCTTGACGCCCGCGGTGATCGCGGAGAGCTCCACGAAGCGTTTGTTGGTGGCCTGGCTGACCACATGGGCCAGGGTCGTCTTGCCGGTGCCTGGCGGGCCCCAGAGGATCACCGAGGAGGGGCCGGCGGGACCGCCGCTCCCCTCGCCCACCAGCCGGCGCAGGGGCGAGCCGGGCCCCAGCAGATGCCCCTGCCCCACGACCTCGTCGAGCGTGCGGGGGCGCATGCGGACGGCCAGAGGGCTGGCGGCCGGGTCCTTCTCCTGGCGGTCCTCTGCGGCGGCGGTGAACAGATCGGGCTCCACGCTGAAACCCTAAGCCACCGCACTGACATCGCCCCGGGGGCGAGGGCTCAGGCGGTGCCGCCCGTCCAGAACCACCACCACTTGGTGAGGATCAGCATGCCGATCACGCCGACCCACAGCACCGGCACCACCCAGTGGAACTCCAGCAGGCCGCCGCGCAGCCCCTCCGGGAGCCGGATGAAGCGGTGCCGGATGTTCTGCAGGGTCACGTACCAGAACATGACGATCGTGGCGACCCAGGCCAGGCAGCACCACAGGCACAGCGAGCCGATGACGTAGAGCGACTGGTACTGGAGCCAGGTCACGAAGCCGACGCCGAACAGGCAGCCCGCCTCCATGCCCAGCCAGTACCAGCGGGGGAAGCGGGCCCCGCCCAGCAGGGCGAGGCCGATCCCGATGATGACGCTGTAGGTCGCCAGGCCGAGCATCGGGTTGGGGAACCCGAAGGCCGCGGCCTGCTCGCTCTTCATGATGTTGCCGCAGGACACGATGGGGTTCAGGCTGCAGCCCGGCACGAAGTTCGGGTCTTCGAGCAGCTTGAACTTGTCGAGCGTGATGACCCAGGAGGCGAGCACGCCCATCGCACCGGTGATCACCAGCAGCAGGGCGAACGCCCGGCTGCCGCCCAGGGCGCCGGGACCGGGGCCGTCCCGCTGCACATCGTCGGTGTCGGAGCGGTCGAGAGCCGAAGTGGTCATAGCGCCGTGGGTCCCATCAGTCGGTCGTTGCGGCCATTGTGCACCAGGGGGCTGTGAATCAGCCCCGGGCCGCCTGGAGTTCACTCAGGACGGTCACGACCTCGTCCAGCGCGACCGCCTTCTGCTCACCGCTCTCCAGGTCCTTCAGCTGCACCGCGCCCTCCGCCAGGTCACGCTCGCCCGCGACGAGCGCGTAGCGGGCACCGGAGCGGTTGGCCGACTTCATGGCGTTCTTCAGGCCCTTGCCGCCGAAGGCGAAGTCCGTGGCGACGCCGGCCCGGCGCAGCTCGGTCACCAGGCCGAAGAGCACCCGGCGGGCCTCCTCGCCCAGCGGCACCGCAAAGACCTGGGTGGCGGCGGGGAGATCGAGCTCGATGCCCTCCGCCTTGAGCGCCAGCACGGTGCGGTCCACGCCGAGGGCCCAGCCGACGGACGGCAGCGCGGGGCCGCCGATCATCTCGGACAGGCCGTCGTAGCGGCCGCCGCCGCCGACCGCGGACTGGGAGCCGAGGCCGCCGTGCACGAACTCGAAGGTGGTGCGCGTGTAGTAGTCCAGGCCGCGCACCAGCTTCTCGTCGTCCTCGAAGGCCACGCCGGCCGCGGTCAGCAGCTCGCGCACCCGCTCGTGGTACTCCTTGCACGCCTCGCACAGGTGGTCGCGGAGCATGGGGGCGCCGACGAGCTGCTGCTGCACCGACTCGCGCTTGTCGTCCAGCACCCGCAGCGGATTGATCTCGATGCGGCGGCGGGTGTCCTCGTCCAGGTCGAGGCCGCGCAGGAACTCCTGCAGCGCGGCCCGGTAGGCGGGACGGCACTCCTTGTCGCCCAGCGAGTTGAGCAGCAGGCGGAAGTTCTTCAGGCCCAGCGACTTGTAGGCGTCGACGGCCAGGATGATCAGCTCGGCGTCCAGCGCCGGGTCCTCGGCGCCGATCGCCTCCGCGCCGACCTGCGAGAAGTGGCGGTAGCGGCCGGCCTGCGGGCGCTCGTAGCGGTAGTACGAGCCGGAGTACCAGAGCTTGACGGGCAGGTTGCCGGCCTTGTGGAGGTTGGCCTCCAGGGCCGCGCGCAGCACGGAGGCGGTGCCCTCGGGGCGCAGCGCGAGGCGCTCGCTGCCGCGCTGGGTGAGGGTGTACATCTCCTTGGTCACGATGTCGGTCGACTCGCCGACGCCGCGGGAGAAGAGGTCGACCTGCTCGAAGCCGGGGGTCTCGATGTAGCCGTAGCCTGCGCGCTTGAGCGGGGTGGAGATGGCCTCGCGGACCGCGAGGTAGACCGCGGAGTCCGGCGGGGTCAGGTCGTAGGTGCCCTTGGGGGCCTTGAAGGTGCTCACGAAAGTCTTCACATTCCTCGTCGCGGAGCCGAGGGGGCTCCCTGGCCGGCCGCCACTTCCCGCAGGTAGGGGTTGGTGGCGCGCTCGTGGCCGATGGTCGTCTGGGGGCCGTGGCCGGACAGCACCACGGTCGAGTCGTCCAGCGGCAGGCACACACGGGCCAGCGACTGGAGCATCTCGGCGTGGTCACCGCCGGGCAGGTCGGTGCGTCCGATGGAGCCGGCGAACAACAGGTCGCCCGAGAAGAACACCGACGGGATGTCGGAAGCCTCGGGCATCCGGAAGGTCACCGACCCCTTGGTATGGCCCGGCGCGTGCGCGACGGTGAACTCCAGCCCGGCCAGCTCCAGCCGGCTGCCGTCGGACAGCTCCTTGACGTCGTCCGGCTCCCCCACCGTCAGCTCGCCCATGAGCTGCTGCCCGATGGAGCGGCCGAGGGCCTTCTCCGGGTCGCTCATCATGTAGCGGTCGGCGGGGTGGATCCAGGCCGGGACGTCATGGGCGCCGCACACGGGGACGACCGAGGCGACGTGGTCGATGTGGCCGTGGGTGAGGACGACGGCGACGGGCTTGAGGCGGTGCTTCTTCAGCGTCTCCTCGACGCCCTGGGCCGCCTGGTGGCCCGGGTCGATGATCACGCACTCCTCACCCGCGGCCGGGGCGACCAGATAACAGTTGGTCCCCCAGGCCCCGGCGGGGAACCCGGCAATGAGCACGTTCGTCCTTAATGATCGGCGTTTGATCGGCGAGCGGAGGCCGGTGGGAGCTCCCCCCGGGAGCGCCCCGGCCGTCTCAGAGCCTACCGGCGCCGCTCCCGCCGTCGCGAACCCGTATACGGTACGGTCACGCGCGATTCGCGGGTCAGAACATGACGAGACGGCATTCCAGACGGCATTTTTCGAGGAGACGGCCCGGTGGTCAGTAACGAGCAGCGGCGGCGGCAGCTCGCCCGCGAGAAGTTCGAGCGGCAGCAGCAGCGCCGTGAGGAGGCGCGGCGCAAGGCCCGCCGCCGGAACGCGGTGATCGCGGCCGGGCTCGCCGCGGTGCTGGCCGCCGGCGCGGGCGCGTACGCCTCGGGCGCGTTCTCCGGGAGCAAGAAGGACCGCGCCGCCGACGCCGCGGACCAGCAGTCCGCGCCGCCCGCGTCGAAGGGTCCGGACCCGTGCGGCAAGCCCGCCCCGGGCACTCCCTCCGACAAGACGTGGAAGTCGGAGCCCTCGATGAGCATCGACACGTCCGCCTCGTACGGGATGAAGCTGTCGACGACCTGCGGTGCCATCGACGTCAAGCTGGACGCCGCGAACGCTCCGCACACGGTCAACTCCTTCGAGTTCCTCACGAAGGAAGGGTTCTTCGACCACTCCAAGTGCCACCGGCTCACCACCAGCGGGATCTACGTCCTGCAGTGCGGCGACCCGAAGGGCACCGGTCAGGGCGGCCCGGGCTACACCATCCCGGACGAGAACCTGAAGGACTCGCGGCTGAAGGGCAACGTCTATCCGGCGGGCACGGTCGCCATGGCGAACACCGGCCAGCCGCACTCCGGCGGCAGCCAGTTCTTCCTCGTCTACCAGGACAGCCAGCTGCCCCCGACGTACACGCCGTTCGGCACGGTCGGCGAGGAGGGCATGAAGGTCCTCAAGAAGATCGCCGACGCGGGTGAACAGTCCGGCGCCGGGGACGGTGCGCCCAACGCGACCGTGGTGATCGACAAGGCCGTCGTGGCCAAGTCCTGACGCGAATTGGACCCTCGCGCGGCTGAATTTCGGTTGCGCGGGATACGGACAGCCGGGGCACCGTTCGCCTATGTTGGCGTTGTGTAGGGTGCCTGCTCCGACGGCGACCGGCACCCCGAATGATCAAGCTGAATGATCAAGCCGTCGGACCGGCCGGGCGCGGCCCTGCCGGAAATATGGACACCGACGTGCTCGCCGGGCTGGAGGCGGGGATGGAGACCTTCCTCGTGCTGACGGGGCTGACCC
>NZ_JBFAPH010000192.1:0-12882 GCF_040675635.1 Streptomyces sp. NPDC049577 | reverse complement strand
GGGACCGGCATCGACGCCCGCCAGTTCCGGGCGGCCGGCTGCGCGGTGCTCGGCGTCGAGCCCGACGCGCGGATGGCCGGCCCGGCGCGGCGCAGCGGCCTGGAGGTCGATGTGTCGACGTTCGAGGACTGGGATCCGGCCGGCCGGACGTTCGACGCGGTCGTCGCCGGCCAGGCCTGGCACTGGATCGACCCGGTGACGGGAGCGGCCAGGGCGGCACGCGTCCTGCGGCCCGGCGGCCGGCTGGCGGCGTTCTGGAACGTCCTCCAGCTGCCGCCCGAGGCGGCGGAGGCCTTCGCCGGGGTCTGCCGGCGGGTGCTGCCCGGCATGCCGATCGCGGCGCGGGCGATGACCACCGGGCAGGCCGTGGACGGCTACCGCGCACTGTCCGCCAAGGCCGCCGACGGCATGCGGAACACGGGCACGTTCGGTGAACCGGAGCAGTGGCGGTACGACTGGCGGTGGACGTACACCCGCGACGCCTGGCTGGCACAGCTGCCGACCCTGGGCGCCTTCACCCGGCTCCCGCCGGACGCGCTGACGGAGCTGCTGGCGGGCGTGGGCACGGCGGTCGACGCTATGGGCGGCGGCTTCACGGCCCGGTACACGACCCTGGCAGTCACCGCCGTACGGACCACCGGCGGATCATGAGTCCGCCGCACCGCTCTCCGTCCGCTCCGGCGCGCCCTCGCCGCTCTCGTCGTCCCCCTCCGCCGTCTCCCCCAGCAGGTCGCGGGCCAGCAGGGTCGCCCCCGCGACCGCGCCCGGCATGACGAAGACCGCGACGAGCGGGATCAGGAACAGCAGGGTCAGCGGGACGCCGAAGCCCAGGGTGAGGAGGGGGCGGGAGCGGAGGAGGGTGAGGCGGGTGCGGAGGGGGACCGTGCGGCGCTGGAGGGCCACGGCGGTGAGTTCCTCGGTGAGGAAGAAGCCCGTGACGCAGAAGCCCAGCGCGGGGACGACGGTCTGGCCGACGACCGGCAGGAAACCGAGGGCGAAGACGAGCAGGCCCCACAGGACGACCCGGACGAGGACGGCGAGGCTCTCACGGGCGGAGATCCACAGTTCGCGCCAGAGGGGGAGGCCGGACTCGGGGGCGTGGCCGGAGACGGCGCGGTCGACCCGGGCGGAGAGCTCCTCGTAGAAGGGCTGGCCGACCAGCAGGGTCACGGCGGTGAAGGAGACGACGGCCAGCAGCAGGCCGCCGGCGAAGAACAGGACGGTCAGGGTGGTGCGGAGGAGCGCGGCCCAGGGCGAGCCCCAGCCGTCGGCGAAGGGCGTCGCCCAGTCGATGACGTCGTCCGCCCAGAGGCCGAGCGCGGCCAGCGCGGCGACGTAACCGACGAGGGTGACGAGGCCGGGCAGCAACCCGAGGCCCCACCGCCGGCGGTCGCGTCCCATCCAGCGCTGGCCCTTGACCAGGTACGACATGCCCGCTGCAAGATCTCGCATGGCGGGAAAGCGTAATCGCTCGGCCGGAAGGCGACCGCCGGCCCGGTCCGGCTACAGGACGTGGAGGGTGACCTCGACGTTGCCCCGGGTGGCGTTGGAGTACGGGCAGACCTGGTGGGCCTTCTCGACCAGGGCGCGGGCGGTGGCCGCGTCGACGTTCGGGATGCGGGTCGACAGGGTGACCGCCAGCCCGTAGCCGCCGCCCTCGATGCGGCCGAGGCCGACCTCGGCGGTGACGGTGGAGCCGGAGATGTCGGCCTTCTCCTGGCGGGCGACGACGCCGAGCGCGCTCTGGAAGCAGGCGCTGTAGCCGGCGGCGAAGAGCTGCTCGGGGTTGGTGCCGGCGCCGCTGCCGCCGAGCTCCTTCGGCGGGTTGACGACGACGTCGAGATTGCCGTCGTCGCTGGCGACGCGGCCGTCACGGCCGTTCTCGGCAGTGGCGACGGCGGTGTAGAGAACCTCTACGGGCTGCGTGGACATGAAACGTTTTTCCTAACGGGGTGAGCGGGGTGAGCGGGGCGAACGGGGCGCCGGAAAGGGAGTCGGAGCTCAGAGGGTGACGATCATCTTGCCGGTGTTCTCGCCGCGCAGCAGGCCGAGGAAGGCGTCGACGGCATGGTCGATGCCCTCAACGACGGTCTCGCGGTACTTCAGCTCACCGGAGCGCAGCCAGCCGCCGACCTCCTCGAAGAACTGCGGCCGCAGGGCCTCGTGATCGCTGACGATCATGCCCTGCATCCGCAGCCGCTTGGCGAGGAGCTGCGCGAGGTTGCGCGGTCCGGGCTGCGGCTCGGTGGCGTTGTACTGGGCGATCAGGCCGCAGACGGTGATGCGGCCGTGCGGGTTGAGCGCGGAGAGCGCGGCCTCCAGGTGCTCGCCGCCGACGTTCTCGAAGTAGACGTCGATGCCGTCGGGCGCGGCCTTGTGCAGCTGCTCGGCGACGGAGCCGTTCTTGTAGTTGAAGGCGGCGTCGAAGCCGTACTCCTCGATCAGGACGCGGACCTTCTCGTCCGAGCCTGCGCTGCCGATGACGCGCGAGGCGCCCTTGAGCTTGGCGATCTGGCCGACCTGGCTGCCGACCGCGCCGGCCGCGCCGGAGACGAAGACGGCGTCGCCCTCCTTGAAGGAGGCGACCTCCAGCAGACCGGCGTAGGCGGTCATGCCGGGCATGCCGAGCACGCCGAGGTAGGCGGAGAGCGGCGCCGCGGCGGGGTCGACCTTGACCGTGCGCCGGGCGTCGACCACGGCGTACTCGCGCCAGCCGAGGCCGTGCAGCACATGGTCGCCGGGGGCGAGGCCCTCGGCGCGGGAGGCGACGACCTCGCCGACCGCGCCGCCGTCCATGGGGCGGTCCAGCTCGAACGGGGGGATGTAGGACTTGACGTCGTTCATGCGGCCGCGCATGTAGGGGTCGACCGACATGTGGACGTTGCGAACCAGGATCTGGCCCTCGCCGGGCTCGGGGAGCTCGACCTCGCGCAGGGCGAAGTCCTCCGGCTTCGGCCAGCCCTCCGGGCGGGCGACCAGGTGCCACTCACGGCTGATGACGGGGGTTGCAGGCGTTGCAGACACGGCACGACCTCCAGAAGCTTCACTTACTGAAACAACCATGCTCCTCGATATTTCATGTTGTCAAGCAAAGGGGTAGCCTGAAGGCATGACCGAGCGGACGCCGACTCCCCCCACCGACCCCCTCACCGTCGAGGTGGTCGAGCTCATCGCGACCGTGGTCGCGCGCTACCACGAGGAGTACGAGGAGGCGGCCGGCAAGCACGCCCTCACGGGCGCGCAGGCGCGCGTCCTGGCGCTGCTCTCCCGGGAGGCGATGCCGATGCGCCGGATCGCCCAGCAGCTGAAGTGCGAGCCGTCGAACGTCACCGGCATCGTCGACCGGCTGGAGACCCGGGGCCTGGTCGAGCGGCGCCCCGACCCCGACGACCGCCGGGTCAAGCTCGCGGCCGCCACCGAGGAGGGCCGCGAGACCTCCGCCCGGCTGCGCGCGTCGCTGAACTTCGCGCGCGAGCCGCTGGCCGGGCTCTCGGAGCAGGAGCGCACGACCCTGCGCGACCTCCTGCGGCGAATGCTGGACTGAAGCGGATCCGGGCCGAGGCGGATGCCGGACCGAAGCGGCTGCCGGCCGAGGCGGATGCCGGACCGAAGCGGGTGCCGGACCGGATCAGACCGGCAGCCGCAGCCCCGCCGCCGTGACGACCGTGCCCAGGCGCGGCATGTCCAGCGCCACCGACGCCCGGTGCTCCTCGGCCGTCAGGGCGCTCATCGCGTCCTCCACGAAGACCAGCTCGTAGCCGTGGTCGGCGGCGGCCCGCGCGGTCGACTCGACGCCGAGGTTGGTGGCGATCCCGGCCAGGACGAGGGTGCGCACCCCGCGCTCGCGCAGGGCCGCGTCCAGTCCGGTGCCGTGGAAGGCGCCGACGGCGCGCTTCACGACCTCGACGTCGCCCGGCTCGGCGAGGCCCGTCAACAGCCCGCTGCCGGGCGGCTGTTCGGCGACGCCCGGCCGTTCCGCCCGGACCAGCACGACCGGTGCGCCGGCCTTGCGGAAGCCACGCGCCAACTCGACCACCCTCTCGGCCACTTCGTCGCCCGAGTGGGGCGCGAGGGGCAGGGCCACGGTGCGTTCCATGAGGTCGACGACGAGCAGGGCGGTGCGCCGGGGGTCGATTTCCGTCATGGGCCCGACCGTACCCGCACACGGCTGACGGCAGGTAAAGGTTGCGCGACCATGTCCCTATGAGACCGGTATCCGCCCCGGCCTTCGGGCCGCTCGACTTCCAGCTCGTCCTGCTGCGCCGCATGGCGGACCACCAGCCCGGCCTGGTCGAGGACGCCCTGCGCGAGCTGGACGTCGACCGCGCCGCGATGCGGGAGGCGAACCGCCGCTGGCAGGCGATGGTGCACTCCTCCCGGCGCCGGGCCGCCGGGGCCCGCTACCGGTCGGTACTGGGACCGCCCGGGACGACGGGTGAGCGGCGCGTCGGCGATCTCACCTTCGAGGCGCTGACCTGGCGCGTACCGCTCTGGCCGGACCTGCGCTTCGAGGTCCTCGCGGCGCCGGGCGGCGTCGTCTGGAACGAGTGGCTCGTCCGCGCGCCGGGGGCGGCGGGGCCGCGGCTGCGGACGGTCGAGGACCTGGTGCCGTGGTCGTGCACGGTCGACGAGGTGGCCCGCGCCTTCCCGCCCGCCCGGCCGATGGAGGGCACGGCCCCGACGCGGTGGCGCCTGGCGTTCTCCGCCCCGGACGCGGCCGGCGAACGGGGCGAGTACGTGGCGGAGTTCACGTGGGGGCTGCTCCAGCGGCTGGTGGCGTAGGGCCGTCCGGCGGCATCGTGGCGGACGAGTTCCCCGCGGTGGCCGCGTATCCGCCGGGGTCCGGGGGCCTGCCCCCGGCGTTCTTCCCGCCGCAACGGCGCTCAGCCCGTCCCGACCGGCCCGGCGAAGAACCGCCGGCCAGGCTCTACGGTGCCGGGAGCTTGGCCGTGAAGACGAAGTGCGGCCCCACCCCCGGCACATCGAACTCCTCCCCCACCACCGTGAAGCCGTGGTGCTCGTAGAAGCCGCGCGCCCCCGTGCGCCCGTTGCACCAGACGAGTCCGGCGCCCCGGGCGGCGGCCTCGGCGAGTCCGGCGCGGAGTACGGCGACGCCGTAGCCACGGCCGCGGACGGCGGGATCGCTCGCCATGCCGCGGAAGCGGTACGCGGCGGGCGCGTCCCAGGACGGCTGCTCCGGGAAGAACGAGACGCAGGCGCGTACTGCCCCGGCCTCGTCGTAAGCGGCGACGTGGAAGGTGCCGGGGGCACTGTCCCCGGGGAAGGCGGCCGCCCCGGGCGGCAGGCCCGGGCGCAGCACCGCGTGCCGGAGGGGCAGGATCTCGGCGACGGGGACCAGGGCCGTGCGCGGGGCGTTCACAGCGCCTCCAGCGGCACCGACGGGTCCGCCAGCGCTTCGGGGTCGAGCCGGGTGCCGGCCCGGATGAGGCGCTGGATCGGGCCGGCGACGTCCCAGACGTTGACGTTGAGGCCCGCGAGGAGGCGGCCCTCGTGGAGCCAGAAGGCGATGAACTCGCGCTTGCCGACGTCGCCGCGGCAGACGACCTGGTCGTAGGAGCCGGGCGGGGCGTAGCCGGAGAATTCGAGGCCGACGTCGTACTGGTCGGAGAAGAAGTACGGGACGCGGTCGTAGGTGACGTCCTGGCCGAGCATGGCGCGGGCGGCGGCGGGGCCGGTGCTGCGGGCGTTGTCCCAGTGCTCGACGCGCAGCCGGGTGCCGGGCCGGAGGGGGGCGGCGGCGACGTCGCCGGCCGCGTAGATGTCGGGGTCGGAGGTGCGCAGCGAGGCGTCGACGGCGATGCCGCCGCCGTCGGCGCGGTCGACGAGGGCGAGCCCGGCGGCCTCGGCGAGGGCGGTGCGCGGGGCGGCGCCGACGGCGGCGAGGACGTCGTGCGCGGGGTGCTCCTCGCCGTCGTCGGTGCGGGCGGCGAGGACCATGCCGTCGTGGCCGGTGATCTCGGTGAGGCGGGCGCCGAAGTGGAAGCGGACGCCGTGCTCGGCGTGCAGGTCGGCGAAGACCTGGCCGAGTTCGGGGCCGATGACGGTGTGCAGCGGGGTCGGCTCGGGCTCGACGACGGTCACCTCGGCGCCGTAGCCGCGGGCGGCGGCCGCGACCTCCAGACCGATCCAGCCGGCACCGGCGATCACGAGGTGGCCGTTGTCGCGGCCGAGGGAGGACAGCACGCCGCGCAGCCGCTCGGCGTGCGCGAGCCGCCGCAGGTGGTGCACGCCGGCCAGGCCGGTGCCGGGGACGTCCAGGCGGCGCGGCTCGGCGCCGGTGGCCAGCAGCAGCCGGTCGTAGTGGACGCGGGTGCCGTCGCCGAGGCGGACGGTCCGGGCGGCGCGGTCGAGGTGGACGGCGGGCTGGCCGAGGTGGAGTTCGATGTCGGCCTGCGCGTACCAGGCGGGCTCGTGGACGAAGACGCTCTCGCGCGCGGCCCGGCCCGTGAGGTACCCCTTGGACAGCGGCGGGCGCTCGTAGGGGTGCTCGCGTTCGTCACAGATGAGGATCACCCGGCCGGTGAAGCCCTCCGCGCGGAGGGTCTCGGCCGCCTTCGCACCGGCCAGGCCCCCTCCGACGATGACGAACGTCTGGTGTGCGTCCACCACTTGCTGCCTCCTCGGTCGAAAGCGCCTCTGCCGAGCGTCCCGCACGGAACGTGGCGCCGGAAGAGGGACTACCCCGGACGGGTTGCTACCCATCCGCTTGCCGCGGCCCGACCGACCACCGGGCCACGGCCGGTTCGGACACCGCCGGACCGGTCGTGGTGGGCCGAGCGCCGTCGCGGCGGAAGGAACACCGGGGGCAAGCCCCCGGCCCCCGGGGCCGATGGGGATCTGTCCGACCGGCCGGCACCGCAGAACCGGCCGCGACGAGCCGAGCGCCGTCACGGCCGAAGGAACACCGGGGCAAGCCACCGGCCCTGATGGGCACCTGTCCGGCCGGTTCGGACACCGCCGGGCCGGTCGTGGTGGGCCGAGCGCCGTCGCGGCGGAAGGAACACCGGGGGTAAGCCCCCGGGCCCTGATGGGCACCTGTCCGGCCGGTTCGGACACCGCCGGCCGCCGCTGCCCGACCGACCACCGGGCCACGGCCGGTTCGGACACCGCCGGGCCGGTCGTGGTGGGCCGAGCGCCGTCGCGGCGGAAGGAACACCGGGGGCAAGCCCCCGGGCCCCCAGGGCCGGTGGGGACCTGTCCGGCCGGCCGGCACCGCAGAATCGGCCACGGTGAGCCGAGCGCCGTCGCGACCGAAGGAACACCGGGGCAAGCCCCCGGGCCCTGATGGGCACCTGTCCGGCCGGTTCGGACACCGCCGGGCCGGTCGTGGTGGGCCGAGCGCCGTCGCGGCGGAAGGAACACCGGGGGCAAGCCCCCGGCCCCGGGGCCGATGGGCACCTGTCCGGCCGGCCGGTACCGCAGAACCGGCCGCGACGAGCGAGTGCCGTCGCGGCGGAGGGAATGCCGGGGCAGGCGCCCGGGCCCGGCGGGGACCTCTCGGACGGCAATGCCAGGTCGCCATGTCGTGGTCGCGCGGCGGCGAGGGGTCGGCGGAAGGCGCGGTGCCCCCGTGATGCGCCGGCAAGGCTACGGCGTCAGCCTGGCGTGCAGCGAGCGTGCCGACGCGTCGGTGAGGGCCGCGATCTGGTCGACGATCGCGCGCAGCCGGCCCGCGTCGTCGTCCGCGGCAGCGAACAGGCTGCGGAACTGCGGGTCCAGACCGTCGGGCGCGCGGGCGACGAGCGCCTCGGCGAGCTCCGCGATGACCACGCGCTGGTCGGCGCGCAGCTTCTCCTGGTCCTCGCGCTGGATCACGTACCGGTCGGCGACGGCCTTGAGCACCGCGCACTCCAGCCGCGTCCCGCGCGGGACGACGAGCTCGGCGCGGTAGCGCGTGAGCCGGCCGGGCCCCCACGCGGCCCGGGTGGCGGTCTCGGCGGCGAGGCAGAACCGGCCGATGAGCTGGCTGGTGGCGTCCTTGAGCCGGGCCTGGGCGACGGCCGAGCCGTCGTAGCCGTGCGGCCACCACTCCTGCTCCAGCAGGCGGTCGAGCGCCTCGGCGAGCTCCTCGGGGTCGGCGCCGGGGGCGTAGCGCCCGGCGGCGACGGCGAAGACCTCGCGGCGCTCGGCGTCGGCCAGCAGCACATTGGGGTCGAGGTGGCCGGCGTGCAGGCCGTCCTCCACGTCGTGCACGGAGTAGGCGACGTCGTCGGACCAGTCCATGACCTGGGCCTCGAAGCTGCGCCGGACACCGGGCGCGTCCGCGCGGAACCATGCGTAGACCGGTACGTCGTCCTCGTACACGCCGAACTTCCGGGAGCCGGGGTCGGTGGGGTGACCGCCGCGCGGCCAGGGGTACTTGGTGGCGGCGTCCAGCGCGGCGCGGGTGAGGTTGAGGCCGACGCTCACCGGCTCCTCGGCGCCCGGCCGCAGCGCGAACCGCTTGGGCTCCAGCCGGGTGAGCAGGCGCAGCGACTGGGCGTTGCCCTCGAACCCGCCGCAGGGGCCGGCCACTTCGTCGAGCGCCTGCTCGCCGTTGTGCCCGAAGGGCGGGTGGCCGAGGTCGTGCGCCAGGCAGGCCACCTCGACGAGGTCGGGGTCGCAGCCGAGCGCGGCGCCCAGCTCCCGGCCGACCTGGGCGCACTCCAGCGAGTGGGTCAGCCGCGTGCGCGGGCTGGCGTCCCACGCCTGGCCGCTGACGCCGGGCGTGACGACCTGGGTCTTCCCGGCGAGCCGGCGCAGCGCGGCGGAGTGCAGCACCCGCGCGCGGTCGCGCTGGAAGGCGGTGCGACCCGGCCGCTTGTCGGGCTCGGGCGCCCACCGCTCCAGGTCCGCCGCCTCGTACCCGGCGATCCCGTTCCGCTCGGTGCCGCCCGGCGCGGTCCCGCCGCGGGTGCCGTCCGCCGTGCGACCGTCCGCCGTGCGGCTGCCCGCCGTGCCGCTGCCCGCTGCGCCGTTGCCCGCTGTGTCGCTGCCTGTCGTGCCGCTGCCTGCTGTGCCGTTCATAACCCCGACGGTAGCCCTCGGGTGTGACAGCAGCGACGCCGGAATACGGCACGTCCCGCCGCCGTTACGGTGGGCCCGAGCCACTGACCCACGACCCCGAGGATGCTCATGAGCGGCAGCACGGTGGAGCTCACCAAGGACAACTTCGACGAGATCGTCTCCGGGAACGGCTTCGTTCTCATCGACTTCTGGGCCTCGTGGTGCGGCCCGTGCCGGCAGTTCGCGCCGGTGTACGAGGCCGCTGCCGAGCGCCACGGCGACCTGGTCTTCGGCAAGATCGACACGGAGGCGGAGCCGGAGCTGGCCGCCGCCTTCGAGATCCGCTCGATCCCGACGCTGATGATCGTGCGCGACAACATCGCGGTGTTCGCCCAGCCGGGCGCGCTGCCGGAGGCCGCGCTGGAGGACGTCATCGGCCAGGCCCGCGCCCTCGACATGGACGAGGTACGGGCCTCGATCGCCCAGGCCCAGGCGGAGGCCGCCACGGGTGAGGCGGAGCCGCCGCGTGCGCGGGGCGGGGCCGGCGAGGACTGAGCCGCGGCCGGGTCCCGGGAGGCCGCGCGGGCGTGTCGGGGCGGGGGCCGGGGTAGGGAGGACGATGATCGAGGTCCCCGCCGCGCGTCATCGAATCCAGGAGGAACAACCCGTGGCCACGAACCGCATCGCGCACACCGTCTGGACCGGCGACCTGCTCACGGGCAGCGGCGTCGTCTCCTTCGACTCGTCCGGGATCGCCGAGCAGCCGGTGACGTGGGCCTCCCGCTCCCAGGAGGCCAACGGGAAGACGAGCCCGGAGGAGCTGATCGCGGGCGCCCACTCCAGCTGTTTCTCCATGGCGCTCTCGCACGCCCTGGCCGGCGCCGGCACCCCGCCCAGCCGTCTGGAGACCAGGGCGGAGGTCACCTTCCAGCCGGGCGAGGGCATCACCGGCATCCATCTCTTCGTCCGGGGCGAGGTGCCGGGCCTGGACGAGGAGGGCTTCGTGGCCGCCGCCGAGGAGGCCAAGAAGAACTGCCCGGTCAGCCAGGCCCTCGCCGGGACGACGATCAGCCTCAGCGCGGAGCTGGCGTGAGCGTCGCGTGGACGACGAGGTGCTCGGCGCCGCGCCCGTCCGCGCAGGTGACCAGGCGCAGCGCCCGCTCCTTCGTCGGGGCGTAGGCCTCGCGGGCCGGGAAGGCGTCGCCGCCGGCCTTCTCGGTCCGCGTGACCGTGAAGTGCAGCACGGTGCCGTCGCCGCGCTCGACGTCGATGGTGCTGCCCGCCGCGAGCCGGTGCAGGTCGCGGAAGACGGGCCGGTCCTCGCCCGGGGCGTCGTGCCCGATGATCACGGCGGCGCCGGGTTCGCCGGGGCGGGCGCCGGCCGCGTACCAGCCGGCGGTGGTGCCCTTCTCCCTCGGCGGCAGCTCACCCCGCTTGAGCCGGATCAGCGGGCTGTTCACGCCCAGCGAGGGGATGGCCACCCGCGCCGGCTCCTCGGCGGACGCCGGACCGCCGATGACCTTGGCCTCGCCGTCCACGGCGAGCATGCAGGCGCTGAACAGCGCGCCCGCGGCGGCGAGGATGAGGGCGCAGGCCAGTGCGGTGGTCGTGTGGCGGATACGGGGCATGCGACCGACGGTAGGCAGGGCCGGCGGAGCCCGGCCTCGGAAGAATGGCCACCGGCCGTCAGCCGAAAGAACGAGACCGTACGAGCCGCCGGGGCACCCCCGTAGACTTCCCCCGTGGCAGGCAGGATCAACGATGACGATGTGAAGGCGGTCCGGGACGCGGTCCCGATCGACGCCGTCGTGTCCGAGTACCTCCAGCTGCGCAACGCCGGCGGCGGGAATCTGAAGGGCCTGTGCCCCTTCCACGACGAGAAGTCGCCGTCGTTCCAGGTCAGCCCGGCCAAGGGGCTCTTCTACTGCTTCGGCTGCCAGGAGGGCGGGGACACCGTCGACTTCGTCATGAAGATCGACCACCTCTCCTTCGCCGAGACGATCGAGCGGCTCGCCTCCCAGGCCGGCATCACCCTGCGCTACGAGGAGGGCGGCTACACCCCGGGCCGCCAGCAGGGCGAGCGCATCCGGCTGATCGAGGCCCACAAGATCGCCGCGAAGTACTACGCCGAGCAGCTCGACGGCGCCGAGGCGGAGATCGGCCGGAAGTTCCTCGCCGAGCGCGGCTTCGACCAGGCCGCGGCCCAGCACTTCGGCGTCGGGTACAGCCCGGCCGGCTGGGACCATCTGGTGCGGTTCCTGCGCGGCCGGGGCTTCAGCGACAAGGAACTGATCCTCTCCGGCCTCGCCCAGGACGGCCGCCGGGGGCCGATCGACCGCTTCCGCGGCCGGCTGATGTGGCCCATCCGCGACATCACCGGCGAGGTGATCGGCTTCGGCGCCCGCAAGCTGCGCGACGACGACAACGGCCCGAAGTACCTCAACACCCCCGAGACCCCGATCTACCGCAAGTCGCACGTCCTCTACGGCATCGACCTCGCCAAGAAGGACATCGCCAAGAGCAACCGCGCGGTGGTCGTCGAGGGCTACACCGACGTCATGGCCTGCCACCTCGCCGGGGTGACGACGGCCATCGCCACCTGTGGCACGGCCTTCGCCGGGGACCACATCAAGATCCTGCGCCGGCTGCTGATGGACAACTCCGGCTCGGAGGTCGTCTTCACCTTCGACGGCGACGCCGCCGGCCAGAAGGCGGCGCTGCGGGCCTTCGAGGACGACCAGAAGTTCGCCGCCGAGACCTCGATCGCCATCACGCCGGGCGGCATGGACCCCTGCGAGCTGCGCCTCGCCCAGGGCGACGCGGCCGTCCAGAACCTGGTGGAGACCCGTACGCCGCTGTTCGCCTTCGCCATCCGCCAGGTCGTCGCCCGGCACAACCTGGACACCGCCGAGGGGCGGGCCGCCGCCCTGGAGGCCGCGGCGCCGATCGTGGCGAACATCAAGAACAGCGCCATCCAGCACGAGTACGCGGTCCAGCTCGCCGGCATGCTCGGCATCCTGGACTCCCAGTTCGTCGTCCGCCGCGTCGGCCAGCTCGCCCGCTGGGCCCGCGAGCGCGGCCAGCGCCCCGACCAGCAGCGCGGCGAGCGGCACCGGGCCGGCTCCCCGGCCGGCCCGCCCGTGCCGCGGCAGGTCGCGCCGAGCGGTCCCGCGCTGAACCTGCGCAGCCCCGCCCACCGCACCGAGCGGGAGCTGCTCAAGCTGGCCCTGCAACGCCCCGAGCTGGTGGCCCCCGCCTTCGACGCCTACGGGGAGGACGAGTTCACCGCCCCGCCCTACGCGGTGGTGCGCCGTGCCGTCGAGCAGGCCGGCGGGGTGACCGGCGCCGACGCCGGCTATCTCACCCGCGTGCGCGACGCCGCCCCGGACGACACCGTCCGCGCGCTGATCACCGAGCTGGCCGTCGAGGCGATCCACGCCCGCACGGTCGACGAGGTCTACGCCGGCACCCAGCTGGTCCACGTCCGGCTGCGGGCGGTCGAGCGGCGGATCGAGGACGTGCAGACGAGCCTGGTGCGGCTGGGCGCGCAGGCGTCCCCCGAGCACCTGGCCGCCGTGCAGAACGAACTGTGGGTCCTCCAGCAGTACGGCAAGGCCCTCAAGGACCGCGGCGCCGCCGCGCTGTGACCCCGGGGGCGGCCGTGGCGTAACGGCCCGCCATATCGGCCCGTTGTAACCGCCCGGTCACGGTACGGGCTCAGAAAGTGGCCGCACGCCCCTCGTGGCGGGCCCTCGTCGTGCCCCACACTGGTGGGCGGTGCCTGAGTCCTCGGAGCGCGGCAGGGCCCGGCCGGACGGCCCCTCGCGCGAAAGCCGCTCTCGATCCCGGGACGGGCGGCGGCGCCGAGCCGTCGCC
>NZ_JBFAPH010000191.1:0-12890 GCF_040675635.1 Streptomyces sp. NPDC049577 | reverse complement strand
GTGATGACGAGTCTGGCCGACCCGGTGAGCTCATTGGCGTCGAGGTCGTAGGTGAGGCTCATCGTCAGCTCGACCGAGACCCTGATGAGTCCCAGCACCGTCACGCTGCCACCGATGCGCAGATAGCCGGTGATCTCGATGCCGTCGTGCTTGACGAACACGACGCCGCCGAGGACGTGCACCTCCCCGGCCGCGACACCGAAGTTCATGGCCACCGAGGCGCCGAACTCGATGCCGCCCACGAATCGCTGGAGTCCGGCGTCCGGCCCGCCGGCGCTCACGCCGAGCTCCAGGTAGCCGCCGCCCCCGAAGCCGGATGCCGTCACCAGGAACGGCCGTTCCCGGGTGCCGAACGCGAAATCGATCACGATGGGCCTGTTGGTCAGCGACAGCGTGAGCCCGGTCTCCAGGACGAGATTCTGCAGAGTGAAGACGATCAGGCCGGTGGTCGGAACACAGACGGTGTACGTCGCCTTGACTCGTTCGGCCGAGACGTCCGTGCGCAGCCCGCGGCCCGCCACCTGCGGTATGGACTTCGCCAGAGTGCGGATGAACGCGAGCTGCCCCGTGAGCTGGGCGTCCTTCAGGTCGAAGGAGAGGGTGAGGCGCTCGCCCGAGTTGGCGGTGAAGCGTACCTTCTTGAACGTGAGGATCACGAGTGCGCCGTCGCGCGCGGGAATCTCCAGGGAGAAGTCCGTGATCTCTCCGGTGGCGTGCATGACGGGCCGGTCGTCGACGACCTTCGCGATCACTTCGAGGAAGACCGACGACGACGTGCCCGGGTAGAAGGGGCCGACATGGTTCGTCAGCTTCTCCTTCCACGTCAGGGTCGCCGACAGCGCGCCCTCCGCATCGGCCCAGACGATCTTCGGCTGCCCTGTGATCACGGAGATGATGTCGCGGAGGGGGACGACGCCGAACAGCTTGGCGTCGGCATCGAACACTTTCCTGGGGTCGGTGGGGAACTGACCGCCGGCGATCGGGCCCAGGGTTCGTGAGATCTGGTCCACCGTCATGTTCGGCGCAGCCAGCAGCCCGGCCCGGGCGCCGGCCGCCGAGAAGTTCAGTACCTTCCGTTCCAGCAGGTCGAGCAGCGCGTCCGGTGCCGGCGCCCCCGGCGCGGCCTGCGCGAGGGCCTGCGAGAACGTCGCGGGTATCGCCGGCATGGGCCCCAGAAGCTGGCGTACCGCCGGCAGTCCCACTTCGAGCTGGGTCACCTTCGGATGGAAGCCCACCCCGCCCGGGGTGAGTGCCTTGCCGACGCCGCCGAAGGTCATCGACCGCACCTCCTGCACGGCGCCCTGCACCGGCTGGGTCAGCGACTGCATGGCGAGCGGGATTCTGCGCCCGATGTCCGTGGTCGGCCGGCCCATGTCGAATCCCGCCCCGAAGTGCGGGCCCCGGGCGTACTCCGTGTCGAGGGCCGTGGCTCCGGCGGTGCCGGTCGCCGTGTCG
Organism: Streptomyces sp. NPDC049577; assembly: GCF_040675635.1. Taxonomy (NCBI): domain Bacteria; kingdom Bacillati; phylum Actinomycetota; class Actinomycetes; order Kitasatosporales; family Streptomycetaceae; genus Streptomyces; species Streptomyces sp. NPDC049577. The sequence continues at coordinate 11,435 of NZ_JBFAPH010000191.1, read as the reverse complement.
TCGGCGAACAGCAACGGCAGACGCAGTTCGACGTCCTCCTCGCCGGCCCGTGCGTGGAGGGAGAACTCGATCGCGCTGCCCCCTCGCGTCGGCCAGAAGCCCCAAGTGCCCAGCCAGTGCGGTACGTCCAGATCGGTCACGAGGCGGGGTTCGACCGCGACGTGCTGGAACGGGAAGGTCCGCTCGTGCGCGCCGCCCGCACCGATGCCGTAGTCGCGGTCCGGCTCGGTGACGATCAGCATGGGTTTCCTGCGCAGGCCCGCCACCGCGGGACCCGTCTGATCGAATTCCCGCTCGACGACTTCGACGTACGCCGCGCGGTGCCCGAAGGGGAAGAGCGCGCCGCGCTTGAGGATCCGGACGTAGTAGTCCCGGCCCATCGCGGTCCGATGGGTCCACTCCAGCTCCGGCCAGCTGACCGAGGCCGAGAACCACGCCCCGTACGAGCTCATGATCAGGCGGTCGACCGTCGCGGGCCGGTCGGCGTGCTGGGCCCCGCGCTGTGCTATCTGGTCCACCCAGCCGTCCAGCGGCGTGCCCAGGCCGGACTCGCCGGGCAGGGCCTGGTAGGGCTGTACGCCCAGGTACTCGTCGCCGCCATGGGCCGATATCCGGCTGTGCCACAGTTCGGTCGCGCCGCCGGTACCCGTGCCCGGCGAAGAGCGATGAGTGCAGCGGGCGGTGGACTGCGGGCCGGGCCGCAGGGCGAGCAGCAGCCGCCAGGGAAGTTCGAGTCTGCTCACCTCCTCCCCGGCGGAGGACGGCGCGGTGACCAGGGGCAGCCGGCCCATCGCGTCGAGGATTCCGTCGACGGTGAGGGCGATCGGCCCCTGGTCGACGGCGAAGTGCAGCCTCGAGGGCCCGGCCGTCCTGGCCTGGCTCGACGACCCGGATTCGAGCACGCTCTCCGCCGTGTGCTGCGGCGCGAGGTCCACGATCAGCCGTCCGCCCGGATGATCGGCCACGAGCTCGACCACGCCGTCGGACCGCACCCGTTCCCGGAGGCCCGCACTCCTGATGGTCAGGGCGACGAGGTCCTGCGGGCGCAGTGCGCTGTAGACGCCCTGTGCGCTGTCCCAGACGTCGATCAGCTGCCAGTCGGACCACGCCTCGTCGTACCACCGGTGCATCACCGCGACGCCGGCCCAGACGGCGAACACGTCGGTCCGGTCACCGTCCCAGGAGGCCGAGGCGACATGGGCCGGGGCCGTGCCGTCCGGGGTGAGGTCCCCGCCCAGGTTCTCCCAGCCGGGCGGCGCGTCCAGGGGCCGGTGCCACAGTCCCTTGCCGCCGGCCACGAAGAAGTCGCATTCCGTCGCTGTGAAGGAGTGGGACGTCCGTCCGTCCCCGGGCGGGTTCCCGAGATCGTCCCAGACCGTCGGCCGGCCGTCCGTGAAGCGTCCCCGGAGGAAGCGCCGTTCACGGGCATCGGACAGGAAGAGGTCGAACCGGCCGGGCGCGACGGCGACCGCCTCCAGCCGCCCGGAGGCCCGTAGGTCCGGGAGGAGCGGGGTTCTCCTGCCGTCCGGCCGCCAGTGGACGACCTCCGCGCGCCGACCGTCCGCAGGGTAGAAGACGTGCAGGTCGCCGGGGCCGGACGCGGTGGCCGTGAAGCCGACCGCCGGGGAGCATCCCGTGAGCGGGCCGCGTGAGGTCCACTGCCCCCAGCCGCCGTCGGCGAAGGCCCTGTGCCACAGTTCGCGGTCGCCGCCGAGGGCGAGCAGCTCGATCCGGCCCGCGCCGGAGACCGTCGCGGTCAGCCGGTCGGCGCCGGGGGCACCCGCCGACGGCCACGGACGGCCGAGCGGGCGCCACGGGCTCCAGGTACCGGCTGTACCCCCGTCGAATGTCTTGTGCCACACGCCGCCGTCGTCGGCACCGAGGAAGAGATCGAGCCGGCCCGGCGCGGGGGAGCAGGCGGCGAGGGCCTTCACCGTGCGGCTGTTCATCGAGGGCTACAGCGTCCGGTAGGGCGTGCCACCGCCGGCCATGGTGAGCGCGCCGTCCGGGGACTGCACCAGGCGGCTGGTGTAGTCCGTCACACGGCTGAGGTAGAAGTCCCACGGGAAGTAGGGCCCGGGATCGGTGTGGTCGTTGTCGGGGACGTTGTAGTGCCCGCCGAAGCCGGTGAACCAGTCACGTGTGGCCGGGTCGAGCTCCAGCTGGATCGGTATCGAGTACAGGGCACACAGGTAGGCCGCCAGCTCGGCCGAGGAATCCAGCATCTCCTCGGTCCAGTCGGAGGGACCCGTCGCGCCCGGGTATCCGTACTCGTGCTCGATGCCGAAGTACCGGCCGTTGCCGCTCTTGCAGTGCCAGGCCTTGTACTTGCCGTCTCGGGGGCCCTCGGTGTCGGGGTCGGGCAGCGGCACCATCTGGGTCCGGCGTCCGTCCCGGGCGACGACGAAGTGCGCCGAGACCTGCGACGCGGGGTTCTGGAACCAGCCGACCGTTCCGTCGTACCGGCCGGCCGTGTAATGGACGACGATGCCGTCGGTGGTCATCGGGGGGCCGCCCGAGCGGTTCGGGCTGTTCAGGTATCCGGCATCGGGCCTCGTCAGGTCGCTGAGGTTCCTGTGCGACTTGAGGCCCAGTGCCGCCATGTCCTCGCCGGTCCCGACCGGATTCTGCGTCGCTTCTCCGCAAGTGGGGCAGGTGTACTGCATCGTCTTGGCCGTCATCTCTTCCTCCGGGGCATCTCGCGCGGGGCACGTCGCGCTGCTCGGAGCGGGGCCCGGCGGCAGGAAAGGCCGGGCGTCCGTCGCCCGGTGTCCGGGCACCTCGATGCACAACGCTCACGGCTTGTCGAAGAACAGCGCCCACGGCTGACGGGACGGCTCACGTCCGTCCCTGCGGGCAGACAACACCCCCACTACCACCGTCGAGCGGCGGCGCCCAGTCCGCAACTCGGGGCAATGCGGGGACGTTCCGGACGTCGAAACGGTGCCGCCGCGCCCCGCCCGCCGGGGCCGCCCGCTCACGCCCCGACGTACGCCGCCAGATGTTCCCCCGTGACGGTCGAACGCGCGGCGACGAGATCCGCGGGAGTGCCCTCGAAGACGATCCGGCCGCCGTCGTGGCCGGCGCCCGGGCCCAGGTCGATGATCCAGTCGGCGTGCGCCATGACCGCCAGGTGGTGCTCGACCACGATGACCGACTTCCCGGAGTCGACGAGCCGGTCGAGCAGGCCCAGCAGCTGCTCGACGTCGGCGAGGTGCAGGCCGGCGGTCGGCTCGTCGAGGATGTGGACGCCGCCCTTCTCGGCCATGTGCGTGGCCAGCTTGAGCCGCTGCCGCTCGCCGCCGGACAGCGTGGTGAGCGGCTGGCCCAGGGTGAGGTAGCCCAGGCCCACGTCGGCCATCCGCTGCAGGATCCTGTGCGCCGCAGGGGTGCGCGCCGCACCCGTGCCGAAGAACTCCTCGGCCTCGGTCACCGGCATGGCGAGCACCTCGCTGATGTCGCGGCCGCCGAGGTGGTACTCCAGCACCGACGCCTCGAAGCGTTTCCCCTCGCACTCCTCGCACGTGGTGGCCACGCCGGCCATCATGGCCAGGTCGGTGTAGACGACACCGGCGCCCTTGCAGGTGGGGCACGCGCCCTCGGAGTTGGCGCTGAACAGCGCCGGCTTCACACCGTTGGCCTTCGCGAACGCCTTGCGGATCGGGTCGAGCAGCCCGGTGTACGTCGCCGGGTTGCTCCGGCGGGAACCGCGGATCGGGGTCTGGTCGATCGAGACCACCCCCTCCTCGGCGGGGACCGACCCGTGTACGAGCGAGCTCTTGCCGGAGCCGGCGACGCCGGTGACGACGGCCAGCACCCCGAGCGGGATGTCCACGTCGACGCCACGCAGGTTGTGCGTCGTCGCGCCCCGGATCTCCAGGGCACCGGCCGGCTTGCGCACCGCGGCCTTGAGGGTGGCCCGGTCGTCGAAGTGGCGCCCGGTGAGGGTGCCGCCGGCGCGCAGCCCCTCGACGGTGCCCTCGAAGCAGACCGTGCCGCCCGCCGTGCCGGCGCCGGGGCCGAGGTCGACGACGTGGTCGGCGATCGCGATCACCTCCGGCTTGTGCTCCACGACGAGCACCGTGTTGCCCTTGTCCCGCAGCCGCAGCAGCAGGCCGTTCATCCGCTGGATGTCGTGCGGGTGCAGGCCGGTGGTGGGCTCGTCGAAGACGTATGTGACGTCGGTGAGCGAGGAGCCCAGGTGGCGGACCATCTTGACGCGCTGTGCCTCGCCGCCCGACAGCGTGCCCGCCGGGCGGTCGAGCGAGAGGTAGCCGAGGCCGATCTCCACGAACGAGTCGAGGGCGTGCCGCAGTTTCGCGAGCAGCGGCGCCACCGACGGCTCGGCCAGGCCGCGGACCCACTCGGCCAGGTCGCTGATCTGCATCGCGCAGGCGTCGGCGATGCTGATGCCGTTGATCTTCGACGACCGGGCGGCCCCGGTCAGCCGGGTGCCCTCGCAGTCGGGACAGGTGGTGAAGGTGACCGCCCGGTCCACGAACTCCCGGATGTGCGGCTGCATCGCCTCGCGGTCCTTGGCGAGGAACGACTTCTGGACCCGGAGGACGAGCCCCTCGTACGTCATGTTGATGCCCGCGATCTTCATCCTGACCGGCTCGCGGTGGAGGAAGTCGTGCAGCTCCCTCTTGGTGTACTTCCGGATCGGCTTGTCCGGGTCGTAGAAGCCCGACTCGCTGTAGAGCCGGTAGTTCCAGCCGCCCGGCTTGTAGCCGGGGATGGCGAGGGCGCCCCCGGAGAGGGACTTGGCGTCGTCGAAGAGCTGGGTCAGGTCGATGTCGGAGACCGAGCCGCGGCCTTCGCAGCGCGGGCACATGCCGCCGGTGATGCTGAAGTCGCGGCGCTCCTTCACCGTTCGCCCGCCGCGCTCCAGGGTGACCGCGCCGGCTCCGCTGATCGAGGCGACGTTGAAGGAGAACGCCTGGGGCGAGCCGATGTGCGGCTGCCCGAGCCGGCTGAAGAGGATGCGCAGCATCGCGTTGGCGTCGGTGGCCGTGCCGACCGTGGAGCGGGGATCGGCGCCCATCCGCTGCTGGTCGACGATGATCGCGGTCGTCAGGCCCTCCAGGACGTCGACCTCGGGCCGTGCCAGTGTGGGCATGAAGCCCTGTACGAAGGCGCTGTAGGTTTCGTTGATCAGCCGCTGGGACTCGGCGGCGATGGTGTCGAAGACCAGTGAGCTCTTGCCCGAGCCGGAGACGCCGGTGAACACCGTCAGCCGGCGCTTCGGGATCTCGACGCTGACGTCCTTGAGGTTGTTCTCGCGCGCGCCGTGCACGCGGATCAGCTCATGGCTGTCGGCGGCGTGCGGTGCGGGCGGCTGCGTGTCCGTCCTCTTGGCCATGCTCTTCGTCTCTCCGTCCCTGGGGCCGGGGCCGCCTCAGCGGTCCCCTCCGGCGTCGCCCGGCCGATCCAACCAGCTCCGGGTGACATCCGGTTCCCATTTTCGCCAGTGGCCTCCGTTCTCCCTCCTCCGCCTGCCTCTCCGCCCAGCTATACGCTCCGCGTATACATCATGTGTATAGTCCGGGCATGCTCAGAGACCGCGCCCGCCCCGGGCGCCCGGAATCGTTCGTACGGCTCCTCCGGCACGGCGACGGCACCCGGCGGTGGGACCGGCCCGTCCTCGTCCTCTGCGCGGCCCTGGCGCTGACGGTGGGGCTCCTGTCGCGCGACGACACCTCCCAGCACCTGTGGGGCCTCACCGCCGCCGCCGGCTACGGCTGCGCCGCCCTGTGCGCGGCACGCGCGTCCATACCCTGGGCCCGCGGCCCCGCCCTCGTCGCGGTCGCGGGCGCGCTCGTCGTGCCCCTGCTGTGGCTGACGGCGATCGGCAAGGCGCAGATGGAGGTCGGTGTCGTCGAGCGATCGGCCCACCTGCTGCTCTCCTCCGGCAGCCCCTACCGGGACGCGCCGCACGCGGTGCGGGACTTCAACCCCTACCTCCCGGGCATGGCCCTCTTCGGGATGCCCCGCGCGCTGTTCGGCGACGGGCCGCTGACCAGCGCCCGCTGGTGGTTCCTCGCCGGCTTCCTCGCCGCCCTCGGCGGCGCCGCCCGCATGGCGGCGAAGGGCGGAAGCGGTACGGGCGGCGGGACCACCGCCCCGGTGCCGTGGGTGCTGTGGCTGACGGCCTGCCCGCTCGTCGCGCTGCCGCTCGCCATCGGTGGCGTCGACCCGCCGGTGACCGGACTGCTGTGCCTGGCGCTCACCTGCGCGCACCGCGGCTTCGCCGGGCGCGCCGGACTGGCCCTGGGCGCGGCCGCGGCGCTCAAGTGGACCGCCTGGCCCGCGCTGCCCGTGGTCGTCGCCCTGCCGGCGGCGCGCGGGGGAGGGCGGGCCGCCCTCCGGTGCGCCGCCGGCGCGGTGGGCATCGGTCTGCTCGCCGTCCTCCCCTTCGCCCTGGCGGACGGCCGGGGATTCCTGGTGAACGCCGTCCGCTATCCGCTGGGCCTCGGGCCCACGCCGTCCAGCGCCGAGAGCCCCCTGCTCGGGCATCTGATCGTCACCCTGGTCCCGCACGGCAAGGCCGTCACCGTGGCGCTCCTGGCGCTGGGCGCCGCGGCCGTCGGGGCGTCCCTCGCGGGCCGCCCGCCGCGGCACGTCGTCGCGGCCGCCGACCGGCTCGCGCTCGGGCTCGCCCTGGCCATCGTGCTGGCCCCCGCCTCGCGCGTCGGGTACGCCGTCTACCCCGTCCTGCTCCTGCTCTGGCCCCGGCTGCTCCTGCGCCCGCCGCGCCACCGGGACGCGATCCCGCGGCCCCGGCAGAAAATCTTCGCCGGTCCCTGAGGATTCCGCCGCCCACGCTCGTACCGTTGAAGGGGGAACCAAAAAGGATTGGAGGGAGCCATGGGCATGCTGGCAGGTCTGGTCCCCGCGCTGGGCAGTCTGCGCAGGCGCACGACCACCAGAAGGCGGACCAGGCACCCGAAGAGGACGGACCACCGTCGCCGCAACCGTCGCTGGTGACGGCATCCGTCACTGAAGCCCAGGCCGGGCCCGGTGGGCCCGGCCGTGTTCCGCGGGCCGCGCGGGCCCCGTGGCCCGGGCGAGGACCGACCCGGTGTGGTCGCTGCGGCGGCTCCTGTCCGCCATGGGAAGCACGGAGCAGGGTGACGCGATCGTTCCCGCCGCTCCGCCGGTGGCCCTGCGCGCCGTCTTCCGCCGGTTCTGGCCCTACACCCGCGGCGGCCGGCGCTGGCTGGCCGTCCTGCTCCTGTTCGTCGTCGCCGGCCCCGTCGTCGACGCGGCCGGCGTCTGGCTGTTCAAGCTCCTCATCGACGACGTGCTGGTACCGCGCCGGCTCGCCCTGTTCCTGCCGATCGCCCTGGCCTACGTCGGCCTGACCCTGATCGCCGGCCTGGTGCGGTTCGGCGACGACGTGACCTCGACCTGGATCAGCGAGCGCTTCCTGCTGGCACTCCGGTCGGACCTCTTCCGCCACCTCCAGAGTCTCTCCCTGGGCTTCTTCGAACGACGCCGGCTCGGCGACGTCCTGGCCCGGCTGACCGGCGACGTCGAGACCGTCGAGACGTTCCTGCTCTCCGGCGTCGTCACCGCCGTCTCCCAGCTGGTCGAACTCGTCGTCTTCCTCACGGTCCTGTTCCTGCTGCGCTGGGACCTGACCCTCGTCGCGCTGCTGGCGGCACCGCTGTTCTGGTACACGGCCCGGCTCTTCGCCCGCCCCATCAAGGCCGCCTCCCGTGAGGGACAGCGACGCGACGGCACCATCAGCGCCGTCACCGAGGAGGCGCTGGGCAACATCGCCCTCGTCCAGGCCTACAACCGCCAGGGCTGGGAGCAGCAACGGTTCCGCACCGAGAACCTCGGCCGGTACCGGGCCGAGATGACCTCCGCCCGGGTCCGCGCCCTCTTCGGCCCCGTCGTCGACGTCCTGGAACTGGGCGGCGTGCTGACCGTCATGGGCCTGGGCGCCTGGGAGCTCGTCCAGGGCCGGCTCACCCTCGGCGGCCTGATGGTCTTCCTGACCCTGCTCACCAGGCTGTACAGCCCGATCCGCGGTCTGTCCCGGCTCAGCAACACCTTCTTCGCGGCCTCGGCCGCCGCCGAGCGGATCATCGAACTGCTCGACCAGCGGCCGCAGGTCGTCCAGACCCTCTTCCCCGCCCGGCTCGGCCGCTCCCGCGGCGAGGTCGGCTTCGAAGCCGTCACCTTCCGCTACCCCGGAGCCGCCCGGCCCGCCCTCGCGGACGTCTCCTTCCGGATCGAACCCGGCGAGACCCTTGCTCTGGTCGGGGCGAGCGGCGCCGGCAAGTCGACGGCCGCCAAACTGCTGCTGCGCTTCTACGACCCCGAACGCGGCACCATCCGGATCGACGGGCTCGACCTGCGGGGACTGCGCATCGCCGAGCTGCGCGACAACATCGCCGTGCTCCTCCAGGAAACGCTGGTCCTGCACGGCACGATCCGGGAGAACATCGCCTACGGCCGCCCCGGCGCGAGCGACGCGGAGATCCTCGCGGCGGCCCGGGCCGCCGACGCGCACGCCTTCATCAGCCGGCTCCCCGACGGCTACGACACCGTCGTCGGCCAGCGCGGCCGGCTGCTCTCCGGCGGGCAGCGCCAGCGACTCGCGATCGCCCGCGCCATGGTCCGCGACGCGCCCCTGCTGATCCTCGACGAGCCCACCACCGGCCTCGACGCCGAGTCGGGCGCCCGGATCCTGGGACCGCTGCGCCTGCTCATGGCCGGACGCACCACGATCGTCATCTCCCACAACCTGCTCACCGTCCGCGCCGCCGACCGCATCGTGCTGCTCCAGGACGGCCGCGTCGCCGACTCGGGCTCCCACGGCGAACTCCTCGCCCGCAGCCCGGTCTACGCACGGCTCAACCATCCGCAGGGCGGCCCGCGGGGCCCTGGGGACCTGCCGGCGCGGACAGCGGGAGGAGGCGCGGCATGACCGGCGACCGCACCCCCGAGTGCCCGCCGCTGGCGGCCGGGGCGTATGTCGCCCCCGGCTACCAGGTGCTCGCCCACCTGTACCGGACCGGCTGGCTCGACCTGTACGACGCGTGGAGCGAGGAGCGGGACTGCCGGTGCGTGGTGAAGGTGCTGCGCCCGGGCGGGAGCCAGGACGGGGAGTACCGGGCGCGGCTGGTCCAGGAGGGCCGCTGGCTGGCGGAGTTCACGCATCCGCACCTGGTCCGCGCGTACGAGACCGTCGCCGAGCCGGAGCCGTACGTGGTCCTGGAGACCCTCACCGGCGAGACGCTCGACCGCCTCCTGGAACGCCGGCGCCGCCGGCTCGCCGCCGGCGACCTGGCCCTGCTCGGGGTGCAACTGTGCTCCGCCGCCCACTATCTGCACGGCCGGGGACTGCTGCACCTGGACATCAAGCCCGCCAACGTCGTCATCGACTGCCGGCGGGCCAAGCTCCTGGACCTGAGCATCGCCCGCCCGCCCGGCCCGGGCCCGCCCGGCGCCGGCACCCGCGGCTACCTCGCCCCCGAGCAGGCCCGGGGCGGCGAGCTCACCGCGGCGACGGACGTCTGGGGCATCGGCGCCACCCTCTACGAGGCCGCCACCGGCGACCCACCGCACGACCCGGGTGCCACCGGCACCGGCAACTCGTGGAGCGGCTCGTGGAGCACCGGCGCCGAGGACACCCCGGACCCCGGGGAGCCGCCGCCCGTGCCGCCGGTGACGACCCGCCGGCGCCTCCCGGCCGGCCTCGCCGAGGCGATCGACGGCGCACTGAGGCCCGGCCCCGGCGCCCGGCCGACGGTCCGCGCGCTCGCCGCCCTGCTCGACGCCCAGGCACCGCAGGGCCGGCGCGCGGTGCGTCCGCCGGAGGAGCCCGACGCCCCGGAGCCGTAATCCACGGCACCGATGTGCGGCCCCGATCCGTGGCCCCGATTTGTGGCCTTCCGGAAGCACATCGAAGACTGGAGGCATGACCGGACGAGACATGACACCTCTCCGGGACAGCGGGCGCATGGGGCTGCCCCAGGCGCGCCCGCTCGGAGCGGTGGACGAATCGCAGAACATCGATCTCACGCTGACGCTGCGTCGTCGCGCCGAGATCCCCAGGGACCTGGTCGAGGGAGCGGCCACCGTCTCCCGGTACGAACTCGCCGAGCGCTACGGGGCCGACCCGGCCGACGTGGACCTCGTACGACGCACCGCCCAGCAGCACGGACTGGAGGTCACCGAAAGCCCGCACGCCCGTCAGGTGAAGGTCAGCGGGCCACTGGCCCGGATCCGCGAGGTCGTGGACCCGGGGCAGGTCCAGCTGGTGGAGAGCCCCGACCCCGTCACGGGCGGCCGGGCCGAGCACCGCCAGCGCGAGGGCGAGCTGCGGATCCTGCCCGAGTGGGACGGCGTCGTCGTCGGCGTCCAGGGCCTGGACGACCGGCCGCAGGCCCGCCCCCACCTGCGGCGCATGGAGCCGAGGGCGGCGAACACCTCCTACGCTCCCCCCGACCTGGCCAAGGTCTACCGCTTCCCCCAGGGCACCGACGGCACCGGACAGACCATGGCCATCGTCGAACTGGGCGGCGGCTTCACCACCCAGGAGCTCGCGAGGTACTTCGACGAGATGGGCGTCAGCCCCGCACCCGTCGTGCACGCCAAGGGCGTGGACGGATCCCGCAATGCCCCGCAGGGCGACCCCTCCGGAGACGACGGCGAGGTGCTCCTCGACATCGAGGTGGCGGGCGCGCTCGCACCCGGTGCCCGGCAGGTGGTGTACTTCGCGCCCAACACCGACCAGGGCTTCGTCGACGCCGTGACCACCGCCATCTCCACCGACCCGCCCCCGGCGGCCGTGAGCATCAGCTGGGGGCTGGCGGAGAACCGGTGGTCGCCCCAGGGCCGGCGGCTGCTGGACGAGGCGTTCGCCGACGCCGCCGCGCTGGGTGTCACCGTCTGCGTCGCCTCCGGCGACAACGGCAGCACCGACAAGGAGCGCGACGGCAGACCGCACGCCGACTTCCCCGCCTCCGGCGCCCACGCGCTCGCCTGCGGCGGCACCCGGCTGCAGGCGGACCCGCGCGACGGCACCGTGGCGTCGGAGACGGTCTGGCACTCGCGGGAGGGCATCACCGGAGGCGGCGTGAGCCGCGCCTTCGACCTGCCCGACTGGCAGTCCCGGGCCGGCGTGCCGAACGGCTCCGGCCGGGGGCGGGGCGTACCGGACGTGTCCGCCGTCGCCGACCCGAACACCGGCTACCAGGTCCTCGTCGACGGCGAGTCGCAGGTGACCGGTGGCACCAGTGCCGTGGCCCCGCTGTGGGCCGCGCTCAGCTGCCGGCTCGCCGAGGCGCTCGGCTGGCCCCTCGGGCTGCTGCAACCCCTTCTCCCTCCCCGCCCGACGGATACGGCCTGGTCGGAGCCGACGGCGGACGAGGAGGGGGCGTGCTCCGCGCTGACCTGCTCAGCCTGTCCAGGCAGTG
>NZ_JBFAPH010000190.1:0-13045 GCF_040675635.1 Streptomyces sp. NPDC049577 | reverse complement strand
GAACATCTCGGTGAGCTTGCGGCTGAAGGTCTGCTTCTGGTTGAGGTAGGCGTTCTTCACGTACTGCTGGGTGATCGTCGAGCCGCCCTGGGGCCGGCGTTGATCCTGCCGCCCGCGCGTACGCCGTACTCCCGGGCGACGGTGCTGGAGACGGCGATCCGGCCCGGCCCGAGGTCCGCGAGGGAGCCGCTGGTGACGTCGAGCTTCATCACGTCCTTGACGGTGGCGGGGTCGACGCCGGAGATCTCCCGGACGCCGCCGCCGGCGAACACGGTGGAGTCCGTGACGGCGTTCGCGGTCCGCACCCCGGGGGTGTCGGCGACCCGTTGTACGGCGGCCGGGTCGATGCCGGTCATGGTGCTGCGGGTGCTGATCACGTAGTCGGCCCCGAGCCCGGCCGCGGCCTGGCGGTCGAGGGCCTGTGAAGCGGAGTTGCCGAGGACGGCGAGCCCGGCGACCAGTGCCGTGCTGATCAGCAGGGCGGAGGCGGTGGCCGCGGTGCGCCGCGGGTCGCGCAGTGCGTTCTCCCGTGCGAGGTGGCCGGTGATCCCGAAGCGGCCGGTCAGGCGGCCGGTCAGCCGGATGACGGGGGCGGCGAGCGGCGGCGCCAGCACGATCATGGCGACGACCAGCACGGCGCAGCCGAGCATCGCGTTCTGCAGGTTGGATTCGGATGCGTCCTTCGCGCCCATGAGGGAGATCAGCCGGCCGGCCCCGAGGGCGAGGAGGGCGAGACCCGCCACGGCACGGACCCGGGACCGGGTGGCGGTGGGCGGTTGTCCGGCCGTGCGCATCGCCTCGACGGGCGCGACCTTCGCCGCCCTGCGGGAGGGCAGCCACGCGGCGAGCACGGTGACGCCCACACCTACACCGAGCGCCGCCACGACGGAACGCGGGCCGATCACCAGGGGGCCGTGGGGCAGCGGATCCGCGCCGGTGCCCAGGAGGTCCGGCAGTACGGAGGCGATGCCCAGGCCGAGGACGAATCCGGCTGCCGAGGCGGCGAGGCCGACCAGGAGGGCCTCCAGCAGGAGGGAGCGGACGACCTGGCGGCGCGTGGCGCCGATCGCCCGCAGCAGCGCGATCTCACGGGTGCGCTGGGTGATGAGCATGGTGAAGGTGTTGACGATGAGGAACGAGCCGATGAACAGCGAGACCCCGGCGAAGACCATCGGCAGCTTCTTGTAGCCCCGGGTCTGCATGTCGACATTGGTGGCCTGCCGGGCGGCCTGCGCGCGGCCGGTGGTGGCCTCGGCCCGGCCGGCCGGGAGCACGTCCAGGACGCGGCGGGAGAGCTCGGACTGGCCGGTGCCGGGCGCGGCGGCCAGGTCGATCCCGGTGTAGTGGCCCGGGGTCGCGAAGAGGTGCTGGGCGGTCGCCCTGTCGAACAGGGCCAGGGTGCCGCCGGCGGTCACCCGGGTGTCCTTGGTGGAGACGATGCCGACAAGGCGCTTGGTCATCACCGGGCCGTCGGTGGCCAGCGTGACCGTGTCGCCGATGCGGAGGTGACCGGCGGCCGCGGTGCCGCTGTCCACGGCCAGTTCGTCGCCGCTCGTGGGGGCGTGGCCCTCGACCAGCGGATAGCGGCTGTCCTTGCCGTCCTTGCCCGGCACATACGCGGCGGCCGGGTGCGCCCACGCCTTGTCGGCCCGCAGCGGGGTGCCGTCGGCGGCGTTCAGGGTGGCCACGCCGTCGACCGAGGGCCGCACGGCGGCGACGCCGGGTACGCCGGCCAGCTTCCGTACGAGCGCGTCGTCGAGCACGTCGGCGTGCTGGTTCGCGGCGGTCCCCGGCGGGGGGTCCTTCGGGCTCACGGTGACCGCGATGTCCGCGAAGTTCTTCGACGCGGCGGCGCGGTGGGCCGCGGCGGAGGAGTCGGCGAAGACGAGGGTGCCGCAGACGAACGCGACGCCCAGACAGACCGCGAGGACGGTCATGACCAGACGGGCCTTGTGCGCCAGGACGTTGCGCAGGGCTGTTCTCAGCATGGGGGCCTTCGAAAAGCGTGGGAGGGACGGGGGCGTGCGGCGCGGGCGCGGGTCAGCCGGTCCCGGAAGGGCGCGGCATGAGGTCCAGGACCCGGTCCGGAGTGGGCGCTGTCATCTCGTCGACCAGGCGGCCGTCCGCGAGGAAGACCACGCGGTCGGCGTAGGAGGCGGCGACGGGGTCGTGGGTGACCATGACGACGGTCTGGCCCAGCTCGCGCACCGAGTCGCGCAGGAAGCCGAGGATCTCGGCGCCGGCGCGGGAGTCGAGGTTTCCGGTGGGCTCGTCGCCGAAGACGATCGCGGGGCGGGAGGCCAGGGCGCGGGCCACCGCGACACGCTGCTGCTGTCCGCCGGACAGTTGTGCGGGCCGGTGGTCGAGGCGCTGGGAGAGGCCGACCATGGAGACCACGCGGTCCAGCCACTGCCGGTCGGGGCGGCGTCCGGCGATGGCGAGCGGCAGCGTGATGTTCTCCAGGGCGGTCAGCGTCGGCAGGAGGTTGAACGCCTGGAAGACGAAGCCGATCCGGTCGCGGCGCAGGGCGGTGAGCTGCCGGTCGCCGAGCGTGCCCAGTTCGGTGGTGCCGATGCGCACGGAGCCCGAGCTGGGCGTGTCGAGCCCGGCGGCGCAGTGCATCAGGGTGGACTTGCCGCAGCCGGAGGGGCCCATGATCGCGGTGAACTCGCCCTCCCGGAAGGCGATGCTCACCCGGTCCAGCGCGACGACCCGGGTGTCGCCGCTGCCGTGGACCTTCGACAGGTCGGTGGTCGCTGCTGCGATCCCGGACACGGTCCGCGGCGCGTGCGGGGCAAGGGGGTCGGCGGTCACGTCGGACTCCTCTTCGGGTGCGGAAGGGTGCACGTCGAAGGGTGCCGGGGGGATGTATCGAAAGCCCGGGCCGCCGTGTATCGGCCCACGCGCCGCTCGGTAGCAGTTCCGCGGGGACCCGCTGTCAGGCGGCCGGCAGGCGCAGGGTGGCGACGGCGCCGCCCTCGGGGGCGTTGTCCAGGCGCAGTTCCGCGCCGAGGAGCCGGGCCTGGCCCAGGGCGATGGTCAGGCCGAGGCCGTGGCCCGCGCCGCGCTCGGGCGCGCCGGTGTGGAAGCGGCGCGGGCCGTGGAGCAGCAGGTCCGCCGGGAAGCCGGGGCCGTGGTCGCGTACGACGACCGTGCGGCCCTCGACGGTGACCCGTACCGGGCCGGCTCCGTGCCGGTGGGCGTTGACGACGAGGTTGCCGACGATCCGTTCCAGGCGGCGCGGATCGGTCTCCACGGTCTCCGCGGCCTCGGCACCCCCCTCATCGGCGACGGTGACCTCGGTGTCGTAGCCGGTGCGCGCCACGGCGTCGGAGACGACCGCGCCGAGCGGGACGCGGGCCCGGACCGGCTGCTCGGCGCCCGCGTCCAGCCGGGAGATCTCCAGCAGGTCCTCGACCAGGCCGCGCAGATCGCGCACCCGGGCCCGGAGCAGGTCCTCCGTCTCACCGGGCGGCAGCAGGTCGGCGGCGGCCAGCAGACCTCCCACGGGGGTGCGCAGTTCGTGGGCCACGTCCGCGGTGAACCGGCGCTCGCTGCGCAGCCGCCGGCCGAGGCTGTCGGCCATGAGGTCGACGGTCGCGGCGATGTCGGCCACCTCGTCGCGGCCCTTGACGGGCCCGGTGCGGGCGTCCAGGTCCCCGGCGGAGATGCGGACCGCGGTCTCGGAGACCCGTCGCAGCCTGCGGGCGAGCAGCCCGGCCCCGTAGCCCGCCAGGGGCGCGGCGGCGGCGAGCGCGACCGGCGAGGCGACGGCCATGATCATGTCGAGCCGGTGCAGCCCGTAGAGGTCCGGGCCCATGTTGACCCGGACGGCGAGGACCGGGCTGCCCGGGTCGCCGGTCCGCTGGGCGGCCCAGACGCTCGGCCCGAGGTTTCCCTCGACGCGCTCGTCGTAGGCCGTGTGCCGGTTCCCGTCGGCCGGGTGGCGCAGTGCGGCGGGCAGGCCGGCCGGGTCGAGCTCGGCACCGTCGGTCAGCGCTCCGGTGCGCCGGTAGACGTCCATGGCCGCGTACACGGTGTTGAACGCCTGGGCCTCGGCCCGGTCGCGGATGTCCTGCGCGGTCCAGAAGTGCACCAGCACGCCGACCGCCGCCGCGACCAGGCAGGCCGTGGCCGCGGCCAGCGCGGCGATCTTCCAGCGCAGGGAGGCGAGCTCCGGCCGCAGCCGGTGGAACGGGCGCACCGGGCTCAGCGCCTGAGCTTGTAGCCGAAACCGCGGACCGTCTCGATCCGCTCCCGGCCCAGCTTTCTGCGCAGCCGCTGCACGCACAGGTCCACGACCCGGCTGTCGCCGTCCCAGCCGTAGTCCCAGACGTTGCGCAGCAGGGTGTGCCGCTCCAGCACGATGCCGGGATGGGCGGCGAATTCGAGGAGCAGCTTCAGTTCGGTCGGGGTCAGCGCCACCGGGCGTCCGGAGACGGACACCTCCATGCCGCCGGTGTCGACGGTCAGCTCCCCGAAGACCAGCACCTGCCCCTCGGCCTGCGGCCGCCCCTCGTCCGCGGCAGGCTCGGGTCCCGGAGCGGCGGCGTAGGTCGCCCGCCGCAGCAGCGAGCGGATGCGCGCCACGAGCACGTAGGTGTCCACGGGCTTGACGACGTAGTCGTCCGCCCCGGCCTCCAGACCTGCGACGACGTCGAGCCCGTCGCCGCGGGCGGACATCATCAGGACGGGCACCAGGCTGGTCTCCCGGACCCTGCGGCACAGGCCGATCCCGTCCAGGCCGGGCAGCATCACGTCCAGGATCAGCAGGTCGAAGGGCTCGTCCCGGAAGAGCTCGAGCCCGGTGAGCCCGTCGGCCGCGGCCCGCATCTCGTAGCCGTAGCGCTCCAGGGCGACGGTGAACGACCGGCGCATCAGGTCGTCGTCCTCCACCAGCAGCACACGGACGGGCCGCGGCGGGGTTCCCGGGGCCGGGGCGGACGAGGACACGGGCGTACGGGCTCCTGTTCGGACGGGTCGGGGGGCGGAAGGGGTCCCGCCTGTACGCGCAGTCGGCGACCCGGAAGGCACGATACGGCAGAGACCGGACGCGGCGACCGCGTCGCGCGGGGGTCGCGGGCCGGCGCGCCGGTTCGATGGGCGACCGAGCGGTTCCTGATACCCGGCGGATACACACGACGGCCCGGGTGCCCGGGCCGTACCCCACCGGACTACGGCCACGCCGGCGGGGAAAGTACCAGCCGTCACTCCACCCGACGGGAGCCCGCATGACGATCAGCCACCGCACCCTCGGCACCGGCCCGCACAAGGTCCTGGTGCTGCACGACTGGTTCGGCACCAGCGCGGCCTGGGGCCCCTTCCTCGACCATCTGGACCCGGAGGCCTTCGGCTACGCGTTCCTCGACTACCGCGGCTACGGCGAACGCCTGGATGTTCCCGGCGCGTTCACGCTCGCCGAGATCGCCGCGGACGCGCTCGCCCTCGCCGACCGGCTCGGCTGGGACACGTTCTCCGTCGTCGGGCACTCGATGGGTGGCAAGGCGGCGCAGCTCGTCCTGGCCGAGGCGCCGCGCCGGGTGCGCAAGCTGGCCGGGATCGCGCCGGTACCGGCGAGTGCCTACCCGCTGGAGGGCGACGCCCACGATCTCTTCCACGGCGCGGCGCGGAACCCGGCCAACCGGCGGGCCATCCTCGACCTGGTCACGGGGAACCGGGCCTGCGGCCGCTGGCTGGACGCGATGACGGCCCGCTCGGTGGCCGGTTCCCGGCCGGAGGCCTTCGCCTCCTATCTGACCGACTGGAGCACCCAGGACTTCGCCGCCAAGGTGGCCGGCAGCACCCTCCCCGTGAAGGTCTTCGTCGGCGAGCACGACCTCGCCCTGACCCCCGAGGCGATGCGCGGCACCTGGCTGGCCCACTACCCCCGGGCCGAGCTGGAGGTCCTGGCCAACTCGGGCCACTACCCGATGTACGAGATCCCGGTGGCCTTCGCGACCACCCTGGAGGCGTTCCTGCGCGCCTGACCGCCGGGCTTCCCGCCCCGTCCCGGCACGGGTGGGCGGGCATGAGCGGGTGCTCGTGCCCGCCCGCCGAGAGCGCCCTATGCCACGACGTTGACCTTGCCGAGGCCCTCGGTGGCGCGCTGCGAGATCCGCCACAGCTGGCCGGCCTGGTTGCTGACGTAGATCTGGCCGTTGCCGCTGTCCAGTTCGAGGCCGTGGGCCGTGTCGACACCGGTGGCCACCACGCGCTGCGCGCCGTCGGCCAGGCCGACCTGGTACAGGCGCTTGCCGGTGGGGTCGGCGACGTAGGCGTGGCCCGCCCCGTCCAGCGCCGCCCGGGGGGTGGTCGCCCCGGGGAGGGTGGTCACCTCCCGCTTGGCGCCACCGGCCAGGTTGATCTCGTACAGATGCTCGCCGACGTCCTTCTGGCCGACGTACGCCTTGCCCTTCCCGTCCAGCGCGACGCCGGAGGCGTATGCCAGGTCCCTGGCGATCGTCTCCTTCCGTCCGCTGCTCAGGTCCACCGCGACCAGTTGCGCGTTGGACCAGTCGGCGACGTAGGCCTTGCCCTTCCCGTCCAGCGCGACGCCATAGGCGGGCAGGCCGTCGGTGACCTTGCGGGCGGAGCCGGTGGACAGATCCACCGCGAGCAGGCGCCCGCCGCCCCAGTCGGTGACGTAGGCCGTGCCGTTCCCGTCCAGCGCCACATCGTTGACGTCGCCCAGACTGCTCGCGACCACGCGCTTGGCGCCGGTGGTGAGATCCACCGCGAACAGCTTCTGGCCGCTCCGGTCGGCGACGTACGCCTTGTCGTGCGAGGGGTCCAGCGCGAGGCCCTCGGCCTTGCCCAGCTCGGTGGTGATCAGGCGGAAGCCCAGGGCCCTGTCGTGAGCCTCCTTCAGCTTCCGCTGCTGGTCCTCGCCGATGTACGGCAGGTCCTCGTCGCGGATCTTCACCTGGACGTTCTCGAACGCCTTGTTCTTGGCGGACGAGGCCATGCCGGATGTCGATGCGGGGTCTTCCGAGACCGTGCGCTGGTCGGCGGACACGTCGTGGAACTTCTGGAAGAGGGGGCCCAGGAAACCCATGACGTCGAACGCCCCGTGCGCCGTCTGGCGCACCAGCCACGGGTCGCGCTCGCTCTCCAGTTTGCGTACGGCCTCCGAGACGTCCCCGGAACCCGGAGTGTTCTTGTTGAAGGCATCGGCGGCCTGCCGGGCGGAATCCGCCTCGTTCCCGCCGCTGTCGAAGATGTTCTTGAAGGACATGGGGTTCCCCTCCTGATCGCTTCGGTGGTCTCTGTTCGCATCACCCCTTCTAGAGAGGCTGTTTGTGGTTCTGGTAGTCGAGCACCTCGGGCTGGAAGACCCGGTGCTCCCCGACGCGGACGGCGACGATCTCGGCCTCTCCCTTCTGCATGAACCCCCTTCCCTCGTCGGCCAGGTCGAACTTGCCGGGATCGGCCAGGGCGTCGCCGAGTTTCCATGCGATGACCTTGGAGTACTTCGGTTCCCTGCCCTGTGGCGGCGTCTCCTTGACCTCCACCGGCTCGTCGTAGTACAAGGCGACCCAGCCGCCGAAGGTGATGGGGATCTGGTAGTCGAACTGCCGTACCTGGCGTCGCGTCGTGGCCATGACGTCGGCCCGGCTGCCGATTTTGAAGCTCATCGACGACTGGTGTTTCCATTCCGTGGTCAACGAGCCACTGACGGAGGCCGTGATCCCGAACATCAGCTCCGACCACAGTTCCCCGGTGCCGGTGGCGGAACTCGTGGCCGTGGTGGTACTCGTCGCCTCGGTATGGGACTCCGTGTTGACACCCTGATTGTCCTTGCTGTTGAGCAGGGTGACCTGCTGGTACTGCATCGTCGCCAGGCTCTTCTGCAATTGCTCCTGCAACGACGCCGTGGACTTCGCCCCGAAGGTGAGCTTCGCCTCGCCCTGGAGCGACCAGCTGATGGTGTTCGAGATGCCGAACTCGACCGTGTCCGTCACGGTGATTTCGATGGGGTCGGTTCCGTTGATGTACGTCTGCTTGGAGATCAGGTCGGGAGGCGGCTGCTGAATGTCGCTCCGCTCCTCGACGAGCGGTACGCCCACATTCATATAGGCGCGCCAGCCGCGCTCGTGCGCTGTCTTCTCCTCCTCGGGAAAGCGGCCGTAGCGCACCTTGTTCAGGGAGAACCCGATGGGGCTGAGCTGCTTCTTCCCCCCTTCGACGCTCCTCTTCAGCGCATCCCTTTGATGCCGCTGGAGGATGGCCTCGGCCTTGCCGGCGATGTCGAGCTCCTCCTGGTTCCGCGTCGTCAGCGGGTGGCGCATAAATACATCGCCGATGTAGGCCGTGCCCACATCGCTCTTCGCACTGCCCTGCCCCATACCTTCGGATCCCCTCGCGTCCTGCAACCGAATACGGGGCGAACGTACGCGGCCGGCGCAGGGGGAACACCGAGCCGAACCGGCCATGTGACGAAAAGCAGACAAGATCCCGTTGACCATGTGTTTGATCGTTCTCAGTGGAGGAGTCCCAGGGACTCACCCGGTCGGAGGTGGCCGGATGCGCAGTCTTGTGGCTGCCCCGGGCGGTCCGGCCCGCACCTTCCGGCGTGATCTTGTCCCAGTCATACGTTCGGGAAGACGGTGCTGCCCTGGCCTCCTCGGGCCAGGGCAGGGAGAGCACCGCGGGTAACCGGTGGTTACCAGTCCTGCGCCTTCTTCGCCAGAACGCTCCGCAGGACGCGCCAGGAGAGATCCGAGTACGTCTGGAACTGCTTCTGGGCGTGCGGCGGGGCCTCGTCGATGTAGTCGAAGGCGTCCCGCGATTCGGAGTCGTCGACCGCCACCTGCAATTCGTCGCGGTTGAGGTAGACGTGGAAACTGGCGCCGAAATCGCCGGTGTCGTTGAGGAGTGGGGTGGGGTCGGGGCCGCCGTCCAGGGGACAGAACACCTTGTGCACCGCGTAGCTGTCCTTGGTCAGCCAGGCGCACTGCCCCGGAGTGAGCGTGACCAGGCCGCGCTTTTCCGCGTTCCAGTCCAGGGTGGCGTAGGACATCACGTCGAGCTGCCCGGCGAGGCAGTAGACGATGCCGGTGGTCTCGCCGTGCGAATGCATCGGCGAGTAGTGCTGGGCCGGCCAGATCTCCAGTACCACCGGTGACCCGTAGTCGCCCTCGTGGGTCACCTCGTACCCGTGCGCCGCGGCGAGGTGGTCGTAGTCGCCCTTGCCCGTGCAGGCGACGCGAATGTACGGCGGGTGGCTGGGGTCCAGCTTCGACTTCTCGATGAGAATCTGCCGCAGCAGCGGCACCTTGCCGCCCGTGCCCGGGGCCAGGAGTTCGCGGATTCCCTCGATCTCCCAGGCGGTGAACTTGATGTCCGCCGCCTTGCGCGCCAGATCCATGATCGCGGGCGGCACCATGAGCTGACGCACATACTCGTCGAACGACGACGCCTGGGAGATGACCAGCGAAGGGGCGATCTTCTCGGCGGCGAGGCGCAGTTGCTTTTCCTCGTCCTTGGAGATGTAGAACGGAGGGCCGGGGGGTGTGGTCTTCCTCTGCTCGGTCATGCCGATGACCCTTCCAGCGCCTCCGGCACCCGTACAGGCCACCCCGCGGAATCCGGCCTCGCTCGAATACCTCTTGCTCCAGGGCGGGATGAGCGCAGTCGGCCGGTGCCGCTGCGGGTGGCCGGAGGTGATCCCGCACCCCGTCGCGACGCTCAGGTGGTGCGGATGTACCGGATGCCCCTGCCGAGGTCGGCGTTCTCGGACAGGGCGCCGAGCGCGGACTTGTACACCGTCTTGGCCCGCGGAAGCCCGGTTCGGAGCAGAAGGAGATGTTCCCCGCGGTGCACTCGTCGTCGGCGCCCTCCCGTCCGAGGATTCTTCGCCGCGACCACCCGGACCACGGACGCCGGGACCGGGACGGCGTCCGGCTCGTACTCGCTCTCCGCTCGACACCTCCCTCGTCAAAGGCGCGGCCACGAGCCCGGCGCGGTACCAAGCGAGCGGATCTTGACGCTTTCCTGACGCCCCTCACCGGGTGGGCCGAGAATCCATTGCTTACGCTGACTCGGCCGTCCGCTTGATGGCCGAATTCCCACCCCGGCAGAACACCAGGAGCACCCCATGGTCACCCCGACCGACACACACCCGAGTCGTCTACGGGCGTGGATGCTGGAGGGGCTGTCCGACATGGGCAAGGGTCGCCCGTCGCAAGCCGCCCCGGCGCCCGAGCACAAGGGTCAGCCCTGGTACCGGGTGATGTGCCTGACCGGTGTCGACTATTTCTCGACCCTCGGCTATCAGCCGGGCATCGCCGCCCTGGCCGCCGGTCTGCTCTCCCCCGTCGCGACGATCGTGCTCGTGATCGTGACCCTGGCCGGCGCGCTGCCCGTCTACCGGCGCGTGGCCGAGGAGAGCCCGCACGGCGAGGGTTCGATCGCGATGCTGTCGCGGCTGCTGTCCTTCTGGAAGGGCAAGCTGTTCGTCCTCACGCTGCTGGGCTTCGCCGCGACCGACTTCCTGATCACGATCACGCTGTCGGCCGCGGACGCCTCCACCCACCTGGTGGAGAACCCCAATCTGGAAGGGGTCCTGCACGACAAGCAGATGCTGATCACGATGATCCTCATCGCGCTGCTCGGCGCCGTGTTCCTCAAGGGCTTCCTGGAGGCGATCGGCGTCGCTGTCGTCCTGGTCACGGTCTACCTCGCGCTCAACGCGGTGGTCGTGGTCACCGGCCTGTGGCACGTCCTCACCGCAGGCCACGTCGTCACCGACTGGACGGCCGCCCTCACCACCGAGCACGGCAACATCTTCGTCATGATCGGCGTCGCCCTGATCGTCTTCCCGAAGCTGGCGCTCGGCCTGTCCGGCTTCGAGACCGGCGTGGCCGTGATGCCGCATGTCAAGGGTGCCCCGGACGACGCCGGGGACAGGCCCGCCGGGCGGATTCGCGGCACCAGGAAGCTGCTCACGACCGCCGCGGTCATCATGAGCGTCTTCCTGATCTTGACCAGCTTCATCACCACCGTGCTCATCCCGCACAAGGAGTTCGAGTCCGGCGGCGGTGCCAGCGGCCGCGCGCTCGCCTACCTGGCGCACGAGTACCTGGGCAACGCATTCGGCACGGTCTACGACGTCTCGACCATCCTCATCCTGTGGTTCGCGGGCGCCTCCGCCATGGCCGGTCTGCTCAACCTGATGCCGCGCTACCTGCCCAAGTACGGCATGGCCCCGCACTGGGCCCGCGCCGTGCGCCCCATGGTGATCGTCTTCACCCTCGTCGCCTTCCTCGTCACCTGGATCTTCGATGCCGACGTCGATGCCCAGGGCGGCGCCTACGCCACCGGTGTGCTCGTCCTCATCTGCTCCGCCGCCATCGCCGTCACCATCGCTGCCCGCAAAGCCGGCCAGCGTGGCTGGACCATCGCCTTCGGCGTCATCTCGGCGGTCTTCCTCTACACCACCGTCGTGAACGTGATCGAACGCCCGGACGGCGTGAAGATCGGTGCCTGCTTCACCGCCGGCATCCTCCTCATCTCCCTCCTCTCCCGCCTCGGCCGCGCCTTCGAACTCCGCGTCACGCACGTGGAACTCGACGGGATGGCCGAGCGGTTCATCCGCGACATCTCCCAGCGCACGCCGCGCTTCATAGCCAATGAACCCGACGAACGCGACGTCACCGAATACCGCGAGAAGATCGAACAGATCCGCGCCGACAACGACATCCCCACCACCGAGGACTTCGTCTTCGTCGAGGTCACGGTCACCGACCCCTCCGAGTTCGAGGCCGGCCTGACGGTACGCGGCGAGCTCATGCACGGCCGTTACCGCGTCCTCACGATGGAGAGCTCCTCCGTCCCCAACGCCCTCGCGGCCTTCCTCCTCCACACCCGCGACCTCACCGGCACCCGCCCCCATGTCTTCTTCGAGTGGACCGAGGGCAACCCCTTCACCAACTTCGTCCGCTTCTTCCTCTTCGGCCAGGGCGAGGTCGCTCCCGTCACCCGAGAGATCCTGCGCGAGGCCGAACCGGACCGCGACCGCCGCCCCCGCGTCCACGTCGGCTGACCGGCCGTCCACCGCACCGGCCGGAACCGCGGCGGGCACCGGGGTGCCCTGTCCCGGGCCACGAAGGACACGTGCGGTCGCGCCAGGTGCACCAGGAAGACACCGCCCCGGGAAGACCTCGCGGAACAGGTGTCGTCCCGGCCCGGATGACCAACGGCCTCGCGTGCGAGGCTGGGTGGCATGCGTACGCCCCTGCCGCCTGCCCGGATCCTCGTCGTCGACGACGATCCGACCGTCGCCGAAGTCGTCACCGGATATCTGCACCGGGCCGGGCACACCGTCGACCACGCCGCCGACGGCCCCACCGCCCTGGAGCGGGCCGCCCTGCAACGGCCCGACCTGGTCGTCCTCGACCTGATGCTGCCGGGCATCGACGGCCTGGAGGTGTGCCGCCGTCTGCGCGCCGACCGCCCCGTGCCGGTGATCATGCTGACGGCGCGGGGGGACGAGGACGACCGGATCGCGGGCCTGGAACTGGGTGCGGACGACTACGTCACCAAGCCGTTCAGCCCGCGCGAACTCGTCCTGCGCGTCGAGTCCGTACTGCGCCGCAGCCGCACGGCGCCAGCGGTGGCGGAACACGAGCCGGTCGTGCTGAGCGGGGCCGGCATCCGGTTGGATCCGCAGACCCGCCGAGCCGCCAAGGACGGCGAGACCCTCGTGCTCACCCTGCGGGAGTTCGACCTGCTCGCGCACTTCCTCACCCGGCCCGGGCGGCCGCACAGCCGGGAGGAGCTGATGCGGGAGGTGTGGGGCTGGGACTTCGGGGACCTGTCCACCGTCACCGTCCACGTCCGGCGGCTGCGCGCCAAGATCGAGGACGATCCGGCCGCGCCACGCCTCATCCGGACGGTCTGGGGCATCGGCTACCGCTTCGACGTGTCCGCCGAGGAGTCCGGGCGGTGAAGGATGTCCTGCTGATCGCCCTGTTCGCGCTCGGCGGTGCGGCCTGCGCGGGTGCGTTCACCGACGAGGCGGCGCTGGCCCGGTTCGCCGTCGCAC
>NZ_JBFAPH010000189.1:0-13095 GCF_040675635.1 Streptomyces sp. NPDC049577 | reverse complement strand
GCTGGAGGGCCGCTCCGCCGGCGAGTACATGGACGGCATGACCTCCATCGTCCGGCGCGAGCCGGTGGGCGTCTGCGCCCAGGTCGCGCCGTGGAACTACCCGATGATGATGGCCGTGTGGAAGTTCGCCCCGGCGCTCGCCGCGGGCAACACCGTCGTCCTGAAGCCCTCCGACACCACCCCGGCCTCCACCGTCCTCATCGCCGAGATCATCGGCGGGGTGCTGGAGGAGCTGGGCCACCCGAAGGGCGTCTTCAACGTCATCTGCGGCGACCGCGAGACGGGCCGTCTGATGGTCGAGCACGAGGTGCCCGCCATGGCCTCCATCACCGGCTCCGTGCGCGCCGGCATGCAGGTCGCCGAGTCGGCCTCCCGCGACCTCAAGCGCGTGCACCTGGAGCTCGGCGGCAAGGCGCCCGTCGTCGTCTTCGAGGACGCCGACATCGCCAAGGCCGTCGAGGACATCGCCGTCGCCGGCTACTTCAACGCCGGCCAGGACTGCACGGCCGCGACCCGCGTCCTGGTGCACGAGTCGGTCCACGACGAGTTCGTCACCGCCCTGGCCAAGGCCGCGTCCGAGACGAAGACGGGCCTGCCGGACGACGAGGACGTCCTCTACGGCCCGCTGAACAACGCCAACCAGCTGGCGCAGGTGACCGGCTTCATCGAGCGGCTGCCCGAGCACGCCAAGGTCGAGGCCGGCGGCCGCCGGGTCGGCGAGAAGGGCTACTTCTTCGCCCCCACCGTCGTCTCCGGCCTCGAGCAGGACGACGAGATCATCCAGAAGGAGGTCTTCGGCCCGGTCATCACCGTGCAGTCCTTCACGGACGAGCAGCAGGCCGTCGAGTACGCCAACGGCGTCGAGTACGCCCTGGCCTCCTCGGTGTGGACCAAGGACCACGGCCGGGCCATGCGGATGTCCAAGGCCCTCGACTTCGGCTGCGTGTGGATCAACACCCACATCCCGCTGGTGGCCGAGATGCCGCACGGCGGCTTCAAGAAGTCCGGCTACGGCAAGGACCTCTCCGCGTACGGCTTCGAGGACTACACGCGCATCAAGCACGTCATGACCTCGCTCGACAGCTGATCGCACCGCCGGCCGCCGGGCCGGCCCGCGGCGCGCTCCCGGGCCCCGGGCACCCCCACCGCGGGGGCGCCCGGGGCCCGGCGCCGTACCGGCCGCGACGGGTATCATCGGCGGCCGCGCGCGTCCGGCGGCCGCCCGTCAGACTGTCGGGCCGTACGGGCGCCTTACGGACAGGGCGTCCCTTGTCCGCGCCGACCCGACCAGCCATCCTGCCGGAATGCGAGAGAACCCCGTGAAGCCCCTGTCCCGCCGGTCCCTGCTGCGCGCGCTGGGCGCGGGCGCCGGGGCCGCCGCGCTCGCCGGCTGCGGGGTGCCCGCCGCCTACGTCGCCCCCCGCGAGCGATCCGCGCAGGATCGTTCCGCCACCGACAAGCGGCTCGCCTTCGCCAACTGGCCGCTCTATATCGACGTCGACGAGAAGGACCCCCAGCGCCGCCCGACGCTGGACGACTTCGAGAAGCGCACCGGCGTCTCGGTGAAGTACACCGAGGAGATCAACGACAACGACGAGTTCTTCGGCAAGATCAGCCCTGCCCTGATGAACCATCAGGAGACCGGTCGGGACATCATCGTCGTCAGCGACTGGATGTGCGCGCGGTACGTCCGGCTCGGCTGGGTCCAGGAGATGGACCGCGCCCGCCAGCCCAACGTGGCCCGCAACCTCGACCCGCTGCTGCGCAGGCCGGCCTTCGACGACGGCCGTCGGCAGACCGTGCCGTGGCAGTCCGGGATCACCGGCATCGCCTACAACCGCAAGAAGCTCGGCCGCGAGATCCGGCACACCTCCGACCTCTGGAAGGACGACCTGCGCGGCCGGGTGACCCTGCTGTCCGGCATGGACGAGGCGTTCTCGCTGCTCATGCAGGGCAACGGCGCGGACGTCCGGCGCTGGACGGCCGACGACTTCCACCGGATGACCGACCAGCTGCGCGACCTCGTCCGCAAGCGGCACATCCGGCGCTTCACCGGCAACGACTACATCAAGGACCTCTCCTCCGGCGACGTGCTGGCCTGCCAGGCGTACTCCGGCGACGTCATCCAGCTCCAGGCCGACAACCCGGACATCGAGTTCGTCGTCCCGGAGGAGGGCGCGGAGCTGTGGGCGGAGAGCATGATGATCCCCAACCTGGCACGCCACAAGCGCAACGCCGAAGCGCTCATCGACTACTACTACGAGCCCGAGGTCGCCGCCCAGCTGGCCGCGGCGGTCAACTACGTCTGCCCCGTCCCGGCGGCCCGCGACGTCCTGGCCTCCTCCAAGGACAAGGAGCTCGCGGAGCTGGCCGAGAACCCGCTGATCTTCCCGACGGACGACATGCGGCGGCGCCTGGCGACGGCACGGGACATGACGGCGAAGGAACGGCCGGGGTTCGAGAAGGTGTGGAACGAGATCGTGGGGCTCTGAGCCCGCGCGTCAGCGCGGCAGCAGCCCCACCAGCGCGCCGACCCGGTTCGTCGTGATCGAGTCGACGCCCGCCCGCAGCAGCCTGCGCATCGTCCAGCGCGTGTCCGCCGTCCACGCGGACACGCGCAGCCCCGCCGCGTGGTCCCGGGCCACCAGCTCGGGCGTGACCAGGCCGAAGCGGTAGTTGAGCCACCGCGGCCGGACCGCCGCCAGCAGGGCGGCCCCCGCGGGGACCACCGTGGTCCACGTCAGCGCGATCTCGGCGTCGGGGTCCGCACGGCGGACGGCGAGCATCGACGCCGCCGCACCGCAGTAGTAGACGCGCTCGCCCGCCCCGGCGTCACGCACCTCGGCCACGGCCGCCGCGGCGGCGGACGGGTCGGGCAGGTCGACGAACAGCCGCCCGCCGTCCGGCGCCGCGGCGATCTCCGCGAGCGCCTCGCGCAGCGTCGGCACCCCGCCGCCGGTCCGCTCCCGCACCTCGGCCGCCGGGAGCGCGGCGAGCGCCCGCTCGTGGCCCCACAGCCGCTTCAGCGTCGCGTCGTGCAACAGCACCGGCACCCCGTCCCGGGTCAGCCGGACGTCGATCTCCACCGCCCCCGCGCCGGCGCGCAGCGCCGAGCGGATCGAGGGCAGGGTGTTCTCCCGGTGCACGTACGGGTCGCCGCGGTGCGCGACGGCCGTGAACGCGGCGGTCACGCCGGCCACGCCGCGGTGTACGCGTCGATCTCGGCGGCCAGCGCCGCCTTGGCCGTGGCGTCCATGAACGACGCCTCGACGGCGTTCCTGGCCAGGCCGGCGACGCCCCGGGCGTCGAGCTCCAGCAGCCGGGCCGCGACCGCGTACTCGGTGTTGAGGTCGGTGCCGAACATGGGCGGGTCGTCGCTGTTGACGGTCACCAGCACGCCCGCCGCCACCATCTCCCGTATCGGGTGCCGGTCGAGGTCGGTCACCGCCCGGGTGGCGAGGTTGGAGGTCGGGCAGACCTCCAGGGGGATGCGGTGCTCGGCGAGGTGGGCCAGCAGCTTCGGGTCCTGCGGGGCGCTGGTGCCGTGCCCGATGCGCTCGGCGCGCAGCTCGGTCAGGGCGTCCCAGATCGTCTGCGGGCCGGTCGTCTCGCCGGCGTGCGGCACGCTGTGCAGTCCGGCCGCGACGGCCCGGTCGAAGTACGGCTTGAACTGCGGCCGGGGCACGCCGATCTCGGGCCCGCCCAGGCCGAACGAGACCAGCCCCTCCGGTCGCAGGTCGCAGGCGATGCGCGTGGTCTCCTCGGCGGCCTGCAGCCCGGCCTCGCCGGGAATGTCGAAGCACCAGCGCAGCACGACGCCCAGCTCGCCCTCGGCCGCCTTGCGCGCGTCCTCTATGGCCTCCACGAAGGCCACGTCCGGGATGCCGCGCCGGGTCGAGCTGTAGGGGGTGACGGTCAGCTCGGCGTAGCGGATGTTCTGCCGGGCCATGTCGCGCGCGATCTCGTATGTCAGCAGCCGGACGTCCTCGGCGTCGCGGATCAGGTCGACCACGGAGAGGTAGACCTGGATGAAGTGGGCGAAGTCCCGGAAGGTGAAGAAGTCCGCCAGCGCCTCGGGGTCGGTCGGCACGGGGGAGTCGGGGTGCCGGGCGGCGAGCTCGGCGACGATGCGTGGCGAGGCGGAACCGACGTGGTGCACGTGCAGTTCGGCCTTCGGCAGCCCGGCGATGAACGAGTCGAGTGCGGACATGCGGTCCTCCAGGGGCCGTTCGGCGGGCTGACGGTCGTACGGGCGGTCAACGGGCCAGATCATCGTATGCGCGGCGGGCACGGGCGCCGTGCGCAGGCCTTAGCATGACGGGACACCGAGTGGGGAGGGTCATGTCCGACAAGGCCGATAGCTTGCCGCCGGCCGAAGGGAACGCGGCCGTACCGGCACCGGGCGCGCCCGGCGCGTCGGACGCGTACGCCGACGACTTCCTCGTCGCGCCCCCGGAGGCGATAGCCGAGCCGTCGCCCGCCGACGGTTTCGCCGCCCCGGCCGGGCCCCCGGCTCCCGGGGCCCCCGACGCGGGCGCCGCGCCCCACGCGTCCGCCGTTCACTTCCGGAAGGACGCGCCCGCCGGCGCCGCGCCCTACGCGGCGCCCGTGCCCGCCCCCGCGGGCGCGTACGCGGCCATGGGGCAGCACGGGCATCCCGGGCCGGCCGGCGTGCCCGCCGTGCCGCAGGCGCCGACGGGCCCCGGCACGCCGAGCGCGTACCAGGGCGGCCCCTATGCCTACGGGCCGACCGCGTACGGGACCGGCACGGGTCCCGCCTACGGCTATTCCGCCCCGCCCTACGGGCACGGCTGGCACGGCCCGACGCCCGGGCTGGTGCCCAACAACGGGCTCGGCACGGCTGCCATGGTGCTCGGCATCGTCGGCGTGGTCACCTCCCCGAGCGTGGTGCTCGGGGTGATCCTCGGCGTGCTCGGGATCGTCTTCGGCGCGCTGGGGCGCGGCAAGGCGAAGTCGGGCGAGGCGACCAACGGCGGTCAGGCGCTCGCCGGGCTGATCCTGGGCTGCGTCTCGGTCGTCGCCTCCGCCCTGCTGCTCGTCGCCTACATCACGGCGGCCGACCACCACTCGTCGGACGTGCCGGACGAGGACCCCGACGCGACCTACGGCGCCTATGTCGTGGAGCACCCGGACGCCGCCAGGCGCTGACGGGCCTCCATCAGGGCGAAGCCGAGGAGATTGAGCCCGCGCCAGCGGGCCGGGTCCCCGGCGCGCTCGTCGTCGGCGGCCAGCCCTATGCCCCAGACCCGGTCCAGGGGGCTGGCCTCCACCAGTACGCGGTCGCCCGTGCCGAGCAGATACGCGCCCAGCTCCGGGTGCTGCCCGAACTTGTGCACGCTGCCCTCGACGACGAGTTCGAAGCGGTGCCGCGCCCACTCCTCCTCGTCGAAGCCGCGCACCGAACGGCCCGCGTCCTTGGCCTCCTTGGGGTGCCCGGCCGCCAGCACCCGCGCCTCGGCCTCCGCGTCGCCGAAGAGGCGGGCCTTGCCCGCCATCATCCAGTGCTCGGCCGTGGCGTACCCGACGCCGTCGACGGTGAAGGGCGAGGGCCACCACTGGCTGAAGCAGCCGGAACCCACGCCGCCGTCCCGGCGTGGCCGGTGGCCCCAGAAGAAGACGTACTTCACGCGTTCCCCGCGGCCGACCAGCTCCGTCAGTTCGGCCACCGACCGCGTCCCGCCACTCATGTCCCGCTGCTCCTTCCGGCCCCTGCCCGCCACCCGGGGGGGCGTCGGACCACATGGTGCCGGATAACCGAATCCGTTGCACGGCCAAAAAATGACAACGGAATCCCTTGTTGGGATTGCTCTGCTCTGCCAGGATCGCCGCACGATTCCGGTTGGAGCTACGCCTGCCACAGGTACGCGGTCGGCGGAGGAGTGTGAGTGCGATGGTCCACGCGGATACGGGACAGCGGGTTACGGCAAGGACGTGCCGGGCCAGTCCTTCGAGGACCGCACCCCCGCGCTGACCGGGCGCGGCCCCCGGCTTGGGCCCCCCGCGGCTGTATGTCACCCTTACGTGTTTCGCGTCTCCACGACCCCTGGATCCAGACCATGACAGCAACCGCACCGGCCGGCGCCGGCAACACCGGCACCGACGTCCGCCTCACCGGCATCAGCAAGACCTACGGCTCCTTCACCGCCGTACACCCGCTGGATCTCGCCGTGCCCGCGGGCTCCTTCTTCGCCCTCCTCGGCGCCTCCGGCTGCGGCAAGACCACCACCCTGCGCATGATCGCCGGCCTGGAGGAGCCCACCACCGGCAGCGTCGAGCTCGCCGGGCGGAACGTCACGGCCCTTCCGGCCCACAAGCGGCCCGTCAACACGGTCTTCCAGAGCTACGCCCTCTTCCCCCACCTGGACGTCTACGAGAACGTCGCCTTCGGCCTGCGCCGACGGGGCGTCAAGTCCGTCAAGAAGCAGGTCGACGACATGCTGGAGCTGGTCCAGCTCGGCGACCAGGCCCGCCGCAAGCCCCAGCAGCTCTCCGGGGGCCAGCAGCAGCGCGTCGCCGTCGCCCGCGCCCTGATCAACCACCCGCAGGTGCTCCTCCTGGACGAGCCCCTCGGCGCCCTCGACCTCAAGCTGCGCCGCCAGATGCAGCTGGAGCTCAAGCGCATCCAGACCGAGGTCGGCATCACCTTCATCCACGTCACGCACGACCAGGAGGAAGCCATGACGATGGCCGACACCGTCGCCGTCATGAACGCGGGCCGCGTCGAGCAGTCCGGGGCCCCCGCCGACCTCTACGAGACGCCGCGCTCCACCTTCGTCGCCAACTTCCTGGGCACCTCCAACCTGATCACCGCCGACGTCCTCGACGCCTCCGGCGCCGACCTCGTCCTGCGCGCCGCGGATACCAAACTGGCCCTGCCCGCCAAACGATGTACAGCCACCGCCCGCGTGGGCGAGAAGCTCCTGGTCGGGATACGGCCCGAGAAGATCACGCTCACCCACGCCGACGACGCCGGCACCGTCCCGGACGGCCGCAACCGCGTCACCGGCCGCATCACCGAGTCCAGCTTCACCGGTGTCTCCACCCAGTTCCTGGTCGACAGCCCGGTCGCCACCGGCCTGTCCGTCTACCAGCAGAACATCGAACGCGACACCCGGCTCGTCCCCGGCGCCGAGGTCGTCCTGCACTGGAACCCGGGCCACAGCTTCGGCCTGGACGCCGCCCAGGCCGTGTCCGCCGGAAAGGCGGGCGAGGCCGGAACGGACGCGGGAGTAGGTACGTGATCACCACAACCGTCACCCACGAACCACCCGCGGCCGCCGGCACCCCGCCCGAGGCCACCGGCCGCAAGCGCCGCGTCCCCTACTGGCTGCTGCTCCCCGGCATCCTGTGGCTGCTCGTCTTCTTCGCGGCCCCCCTCGTCTACCAGGCGTCGACCTCCGTACAGACCGGCTCCCTCGAAGAGGGCTTCAAGGTCACCTGGCACTTCGCCACCTACTGGGACGCCCTCGGCAAGTACTACCCGCAGTTCCTCCGCTCGGTCGCCTACGCCGCCACCGCCACCGTGCTCTGCCTGCTGCTGGGCTACCCGCTGGCCTACCTGATCGCCTTCCGGGCCGGCCGCTGGCGCAACCTGCTGATGGTGCTGGTCATCGCGCCGTTCTTCACCAGCTTCCTGATCCGCACCCTCGCCTGGAAGACCATCCTCTCCGACGGCGGCCCGGTCGTGCGGACCCTCGACTCCCTGCACGTCCTCACCGTGACGAACGCCCTGGGCGTCACCGAGGGCCACCGCGTCCTCGCCACTCCCCTCGCCGTCGTCTGCGGCCTCACCTACAACTTCCTGCCGTTCATGATCCTGCCGCTGTACACCTCGCTCGAACGCATCGACAGCCGCCTCCACGAGGCCGCCGGAGACCTCTACGCCCGGCCGCTGACCGTGTTCCGGAAGGTGACCTTCCCGCTGTCCATGCCGGGCGTCGTCGCCGGCACCCTGCTGACCTTCATCCCCGCCGCGGGCGACTACATCAACGCCGAACTGCTCGGCTCCACCGACCAGAAGATGATCGGCAACGTCATCCAGTCCCAGTTCCTGCGCGTCCTGGACTACCCGACCGCCGCCGCCCTGTCCTTCATCCTCATGGCCGCGATCCTCGCCATGGTCACCGTCTACCTGCGCAAGTCCGGGACGGAGGAACTGGTCTGATGACGACCCTGACGCGCTGGCTGCGCCGCAACCTCGTGGTGATCGCGGGCCTCGGCACGCTCGCCTACCTCATCCTGCCCAACGTCATCGTGACGGTCTTCTCCTTCAACAAGCCCAACGGCCGCTTCAACTACGAGTGGCAGCGCTTCTCCACGGACGCCTGGACCGACCCCTGCGGCGTCGCCGACCTGTGCGGTTCGCTCTCGCTGAGCCTGCGCATCGCCCTGTGGGCGACCGTCGGCGCCACCGTCCTCGGCACGATGATCGCCTTCGCGCTGGCCCGCTACCGCTTCCGGGCCCGCCCCGCCGTCGGCACCCTGATCTTCCTGCCGATGGCCATGCCCGAGGTCGTGATGGCCGCCTCGCTCGCCACGCTCTTCCTCAACACGGGCGTCAGCTTCGGCTTCTGGACGATCCTGATCGCCCACATCACCTTCTGCCTGAGCTTCGTCGTCACCGCCGTCAAGGCCCGGGTCATGAGCATGGACCCCCGCCTCGAACAGGCCGCCCGGGACCTCTACGCCACGCCGCTGCAGACCTTCCTGCGCGTCACGCTGCCCATCGCCGCCCCCGGCATCGTGGCCGGCGCCCTGCTCTCCTTCGCGCTCTCGTTCGACGACTTCGTGATCACCAACTTCAACGCCGGCTCGACTGTGACCTTCCCCATGTACGTCTGGGGATCCGCGCAACGAGGGACACCCGTTCAAATCAATGTCATCGGAACGGCGATGTTCGCCATCGCCGTGCTGTGCGTCCTCGCCGGTCGACTGATCGGGAGACGCCCACAAAGGAGCTGAGAACCATGGCCGGCAGTGCCATGAACCCTGTCCAAGCACTCTCCGACGCCGACCCCCGCCCCTTCTGGCTCGACGACCCGTCCCGGCCGGAAGCCCGCCCGACCCTCGTCGGCGACGAGCACTGCGACCTGCTCGTCGTCGGCGGCGGGTACTCCGGCCTGTGGACCGCCCTCAACGCGAAGGAACGCGACCCCGGCCGGGACGTCGTCCTGATCGAGGGCCAGGAGTGCGGCTGGGCCGCCTCCGGCCGCAACGGCGGCTTCTGCGCCGCCTCCCTCACCCACGGCTGGGGCAACGGGCACGCCCGCTGGCCCGCCGAGCTCACCACCCTCGAGGAGCTCGGCCACCGCAACCTCGACGCCATCGAGGCCGCCCTCACCCGGTACGGCATCGACTGCGACTTCGAGCGCACCGGCGAGATCGACATCGCCACCGCCCCCCACCAGGTCGAGGAGCTGCGCGAGGCCGCGGCGGAGGCGGCGGAGCTGGGCGTGCGCGACCACGAGTTCCTCGACCGCGACGCGCTGCGCGCCGAGGTCGACTCCCCGACCTTCCTCGCCGGCCTGTGGAACCGCACCGGCGTCGCCATGCTCCACCCGGCCAGGCTGGCCTGGGGCCTCAAGCGCGCCTGCCTGGACCTCGGCGTGCGGATCTACGAGCACACCCCCGGCACCGAGCTGTCCTCGCGCGGCGCCGGCGTCGCCGTCCGCACCCCCTGGGGCCGCGTCTTCGCCCGCCACGCGGCGCTCGCCACGAACGCCTTCCCGGCACTGGTCAAGCGCCTGCGCCCGTACATCGCGCCCGTCTACGACTACGCCCTGATGACCGAGCCGCTCACCGACGAGCAGCTGGCCTCCGTCGGCTGGAAGCGCCGCCAGGGCCTGAGCGACAGCGCCAACCACTTCCACTACTTCCGGCTCAGCGCCGACAACCGCATCCTGTGGGGCGGGTACGACATCGTCTACCGCTACGGCGGTGGGGTGAAGGCCGAGTACGACCATCACCCGGCCACGTACCAGCGGCTGGCCGAGCACTTCTTCCGCTGCTTCCCGCAGCTGGAGGACGTCCGCTTCTCCCACACCTGGGGCGGCGCCATCGACACCTGCTCGCGCTTCTCCGCCTTCTTCGGCACCGCCCACGGCGGGCGCGTCGCCTACGCGCTCGGCTACACCGGCCTCGGCGTCGGGGCGAGCCGCTTCGGTGCGGACGTCATGCTGGACCTGCTGAGCGGCGAGCGCACCGAGCGTACGGAACTGGAGATGGTCCGCAGCAGGCCGCTGCCGTTTCCGCCGGAGCCGGTGCGGTCGGTGGGCATCGGCATCACGCAGTGGGCGATGACCCGCGCGGACGAGAACGGCGGTCGCCGGAACCTCTGGCTTCGCGCCATGGACCGGTTCGGGGTCGGTTTCGACAGCTGACGGCCACGGCCGGGGGTTTGCGGGCGACCCACCGGGCCGCACCGGACAGCAGGACACCGGCCAGGCACCAGGCCCCCAGCACATCCAGCGGCCAGTGGTACCCGCATCGCACGAGCCCCAGCCCGACGCCGGCGTTGAGCAGGGCGTACACCGGCATCCAGCGCCACGTGCGGAACACCAGCAGCGCGGCCGCCCCGTACGCCACCGCGGCGGTGGCCGCGTGGCCGGACGGGAAGAAGCCGTCGTGCGCCACCCCCGCCAGGGGGCCCGGCGGGGCGGGCCGCGCGATCCAGGTCTTCAGCGGTACGACGACGGCCGGCACCGCCGCCATGGCGAGGCCGGCCGCCGCCACCGGCACCCACCGGCGAGACCGCAGCACCGACCAGGCCATGGCGGCCACGAGCACCGGCAGGGCCACCGCCGTGTCGCCCAGGTCGGCGAGGACGTGCGCGAGGCCGAGCGGGAGCGGCGGGCGGCCCAGCCGCTCGTCGAGCGTCCGCAGCGGACCGTGCGCGGCCACCTGCCGGCCGATGAGGGCCAGGAGGACGGCGCACAGGGAAACAGCGCACAGGAGAACGACCGGCGGCCCCGGAACAGGGGGGGAAGTTCCGGGGCCGCCGTTCCGACCGGTCCGCCGCGCGCCCCGGGGGGTATGGGGCGGGCGGCCGTCCGATCGGTGAGGAGTGTGCGCGAAGGCACGGCCGGACCGGCACTGGGGATGCGCCGGCGCGGCGTCGCCCGCAGTCGCCTGCGGACGGGGTGTTGCGTTCATCTGGAGAAACCGTACGGCAGGTAAGGCGGCTCGAACAGTCGGATCACCTGTCCGCCACCCGCCCCGCACAGGTTCTTCACGCCGCACAGACGGCGCACAAGCGGCTCACAGCCGTCTCTCACAGGGCGGCGAACGCGCCCTCGATGATGTCCAGGCCCTCGTTCAGGAGGTCCTCGCCGATGACCAGCGGGGGCAGGAAGCGCAGCACGTTGCCGTAGGTGCCACAGGTCAGCACCAGCAGACCCTCCGCGTGGCAGGCCTTGGCCAGGGCGCCGGCCGCCTCCGGGTTGGGCTCCTTGGTCGCCGGGTCCTTGACCAGCTCGATCGCGATCATCGCGCCGCGGCCGCGGATGTCGCCGATGACCGGGAACTTCTCCTGCATGGCGGCGAGGCGGCCCTTCATGACCTCCTCGATGCGCTTGGCCTTGGCGTTGAGGTCCAGCTCGCGCATGGTTTCGATGGCGCCCAGGGCACCGGCGCAGGCCACCGGGTTGCCGCCGTAGGTGCCGCCCAGGCCGCCCGGGTGCGCGGCGTCCATGATCTCGGCGCGGCCGGTGACGGCGGCGAGCGGCAGACCGCCGGCGATGCCCTTGGCGGTGGTGATCAGGTCCGGGACGATGCCCTCGTCCTCACAGGCGAACCACTGGCCCGTGCGGCAGAAGCCGGACTGGATCTCGTCGGCGACGAAGACGATGCCGTTGTCGTTGGCGAACTTCACGATCGCCGGCAGGAAGCCCTTGGCCGGCTCGATGAAGCCGCCCTCGCCGAGCACCGGCTCGATGATGATCGCGGCGACGTTCTCGGCGCCGATCTGCTTGGTGATCTGGTCGATGGCCTGGGCCGCGGCCTCGGGGCCGCAGTTCTCCGGGCCGGTCGGCCAGCGGTAGCCGTAGGCCACCGGCACGCGGTAGACCTCGGGGGCGAACGGGCCGAAGCCGTGCTTGTACGGCATGTTCTTGGCGGTCAGCGCCATCGTCAGGTTGGTGCGGCCGTGGTAGCCGTGGTCGAAGACGACGACAGCCTGGCGCTTGGTGTACGCGCGGGCGATCTTGACGGCGTTCTCGACGGCCTCGGCGCCCGAGTTGAACAGCGCGGACTTCTTGGCGTGGTCGCCCGGGGTCAGCTCGGCGAGCTGCTCGCAGACCTCCACGTAGCCCTCGTAGGGGGTGACCATGAAGCAGGTGTGGGTGAAGTCGGCGAGCTGCGCGGAGGCGCGGCGGACGACGGCCTCGGCGCTGGCGCCCACGGAGGTCACGGCGATGCCGGAACCGAAGTCGATCAGCGAGTTGCCGTCGACGTCCTCGATGACACCGCCGCCCGCGCGCGTGGTGAACACCGGCAGGACGGAGCCCACACCGCCCGCGACCGCGTTGAGGCGGCGGGCCTGGAGCTCCAGCGACTTCGGGCCGGGGATCGCGGTGACGACGCGGCGCTCCTGGGGGAGGGACGCGCCTCCGGTCAGTTCGGTCATGAGGGGCTCCTGGGGGTGATCCGTACGCTTCCAGTCTTTCCTCGCAGGCTAGGTGGGGGGAGGGGGAGCGGACATGCGCCGTTCGGTAGTGGTGACGACGTGTCGTTGTCCGTGGTGGACATGGCGCCCCCGGCACTAGATTGAGCGGCGGCACGACCGGAACGGGCCTGGCTGGTCAGGGGGCAGGGGCGGATGGACACCGAAGGCATGACCGAGGGCGCGCACGACGCGCGCCGTACCCGGCCGCGGCCGGCACCGCCGCCGCCCTCGTACGCGCCGCCCCCGCCCCCGCACACCCCGCCGCCACCCTCGTACGCCCCGGCGGCCCGGCCCGCGCTCGCCGCGTGGCTCGACACCCCGCGCCGCCCCGGCGGGCCCGGCGTCTGGCGGTACGGGCACGTGCCGGTGCGGGAGCCGGAGGCCGAGCGCGTCCCCGACCGCGCGCTGCTGTC
>NZ_JBFAPH010000188.1:0-13106 GCF_040675635.1 Streptomyces sp. NPDC049577 | reverse complement strand
CCGATCCGCCGGCATGAACCCGTGGACGAGTTCGCACGGAGGAGCGCTCTTCAATCGGTGGCAGTCTCCGGCAAGAACTTCAGCAAAAGCCAGCATCGTCTTCTTCGCGGCGGCCGCCTTGGCGGTCGTCTTCTTCGCGGCCGTCTTCGTGGCCGCGGTCTTCGTGGCCGCCGTCTTGGTGGCCGCGGTCTTCTTGGCGGTCGTCTTCTTGGCCGTCGTCTTCTTCGCCGTGGTCTTCTTCGCGGCGGCCTTCTTGGCGGTCTTCTTCGCCGGCCCCTTCGCGCGCTTCTCGGCGAGCAGCTCGTAGCCGCGCTCCGGCGTGATCGTCTCGACGTCGTCGTCCCGCCGCAGCGTCGCGTTGGTCTCGCCGTCGGTCACGTACGGACCAAAACGGCCGTCCTTGACCACGACCGGACGCTCGCTGACCGGGTCGGTGCCCAGCTCCTTCAGCGGCGGCTTGGCCGCGGCACGACCGCGCTGCTTGGGCTGCGCGTAGATCGCGAGAGCCTCCTCCAGCGTGATGCCGAAGATCTGGTCCTCGTTCTCCAGGGACCGCGAGTCCGTGCCCTTCTTGAGGTACGGGCCGTAGCGGCCGTTCTGCGCGGTGATCTCCTGGCCGCTCTCCGGGTCGGCGCCGACGACGCGCGGCAGCGACATCAGCTTGAGCGCGTCCTGAAGCGTCACCGTGTCGAGGGACATCGACTTGAAGAGCGACGCGGTGCGCGGCTTGACCGCGTTCTTGCCGGTCTTCGGCGTGCCCTCGGGCAGCACCTCGGTGACGTACGGACCGTAGCGGCCGTCCTTGGCGATGATCTCGTGACCGGTCTCGGGGTCCTTGCCCAGCTCGAACTCGCCGCTCGGCTTGGCGAACAGCTCCTCCGCGTACTCCACGGTCAGCTCGTCGGGCGCGAGGTCACCGGGCACGTCGGCCCGCTGGTGGCCCTCGGCGTCCTTCTCCCCGCGCTCGACGTACGGGCCGTAGCGGCCGACGCGCAGCACGATGCCGTCGCCGACGGGGAAGGAGGACACCTCACGGGCGTCGATCGCGCCCAGGTCGGTGACCAGCTCCTTCAGACCGCCGAGGTGGTCGCCGTCGCCGTTGCCGGCGTCGGCGGCACCGCCCGCGACGCCCTCGGCGCCCTCGCCGAAGTAGAACCGGCGCAGCCACGGCACGGCCTGGGCCTCACCCCGCGCGATGCGGTCGAGATCGTCCTCCATCGAGGCGGTGAAGTCGTAGTCGACCAGCCGGCCGAAGTGTTTCTCCAGCAGGTTGACGACGGCGAAGCTCAGGAAGGACGGGACGAGCGCCGTGCCCTTCTTGAAGACGTAGCCGCGGTCGAGGATCGTGCCGATGATCGACGCGTACGTCGACGGCCGGCCGATCTCCCGCTCCTCCAGCTCCTTGACCAGCGACGCCTCGGTGTAGCGGGCCGGGGGCTTGGTCGCGTGACCGTCGGCGGTGATCTCCTGGGCGGTCAGGGCGTCGCCCTCGGAGACCTGCGGCAGCCGGCGCTCGCGGTCGTCGAGCTCGGCGTTCGGGTCGTCGGCGCCCTCGACGTAG
This sequence comes from Streptomyces sp. NPDC049577, assembly GCF_040675635.1. NCBI lineage: Bacteria > Bacillati > Actinomycetota > Actinomycetes > Kitasatosporales > Streptomycetaceae > Streptomyces > Streptomyces sp. NPDC049577. Next base: position 11,545 of record NZ_JBFAPH010000188.1, on the reverse strand, counting down.
GCCTTCATGAAGCCGTGGAAGGTGATCGTCTTGCCGGACGCGGTGAACTCGGCGTCCCGCCCGTCGCTCGCCCGGCCGCCGATCCTGACGGTGACCGAGTCACCGGTGGCGTCCTTCATCTGGGAGGCGACGGTCCGCTTCCAGATCAGCTCGTAGAGCCGGAACTGGTCGCCGGTCAGACCGGTCTCCGCCGGGGTGCGGAAACGATCACCCGAAGGACGGATCGCCTCGTGCGCCTCCTGGGCGTTCTTGACCTTCCCGGCGTACGTGCGCGGCTTCTCCGGCAGGTAGGCGGCGCCGTACAGCTGGGTCACCTGCGCCCGGGCGGCGGCGATCGCCGTCTCCGAGAGCGTGGTGGAGTCCGTACGCATATAGGTGATGAAGCCGTTCTCGTACAGCTTCTGGGCCACCTGCATCGTGGCCTTCGCGCCGAAGCCGAGCTTGCGCGAGGCCTCCTGCTGCAGCGTGGTCGTGCGGAACGGGGCGTACGGGGAGCGGCGGTACGGCTTGGACTCGACCGATCGCACCGAGAAGGACGTGCCGGCCAGCGCCGCGGCCAGCGCGCGGGCGTTCACCTCGTCCAGGTGCAGGACCTGGGCGCTGTCCTTGAGCTGCCCGTTCGCACCGAAGTCACGGCCCTGCGCGACGCGCCGGCCGTCGACGGAGGCCAGGCGGGCGCCGAAGGTCACCGGCTCGCCGGCGTCGCCGCCGCGGCCGGTGCCGAAGGTGCCGGTGAGGTCCCAGTACTCGGCGGAGCGGAAGGCGATGCGCTCGCGCTCGCGCTCGACCACCAGACGGGTGGCCACGGACTGCACCCGGCCGGCGGACAGCCGGGGCATGACCTTCTTCCACAGCACCGGGGAGACCTCGTAGCCGTAGAGCCGGTCGAGGATGCGACGGGTCTCCTGGGCGTCGACGAGCTTCTTGTTCAGCTCGCGCGGGTTGGCCACGGCGGCCTGGATCGCGTCCTTGGTGATCTCGTGGAAGACCATCCGGCGCACGGGCACCTTGGGCTTGAGCACTTCCTGCAGGTGCCAGGCGATGGCCTCGCCCTCGCGGTCCTCATCGGTGGCGAGGAAGAGCTCGTCGGACTCGGACAGCAGGTCCTTGAGCTTCTTGACCTGCTCCTTCTTGTCCGTGTTGACGACATAGATGGGCTGGAAGTCTGCGTCGACATTCACACCCAGGCGGGCCCAGGGCTCACCCTTGTACTTGGCCGGTACCTCGGCGGCCCCGTTCGGCAGGTCACGGATGTGCCCGACGCTCGCCTCGACGACGTAACCGGGGCCGAGGTAGCCCTTGATCGTCTTCGCCTTGGCAGGCGACTCGACGATGACGAGTCGGCGGCCGCCCTGTGCGGTCTCGCTGGTCGGGGACAACTTCGCTCTTCTTCCGGTCGACACTCGGTGTTGGCGTTGCGGTGACGCTGCGGAGTGTGACGGTACATCCCGCCCCCGTGTCAAACGGAAAAAGCCCGCAACGCCACTCGAACGGTAACCCGACAAGCGTCCTGTCTGCCGCCCGGACCGTCACACGGCCGCCGTCACGGCACCACCGGAGCGGCTACGTGGCAGGTGGGAGGGGGTGTGACGGCGGACTACGGACGGGGCGGGTGTGACGGCCCGCCCGGGTGGCGGGGCACCGGTGTGCCGCCCGCCCGTCGAAGCGGAACGCCGCGGGCAAGGGCCACCGGCGTGGCCCCTCCAGCCGAACGGCGGACGGAGAACCCGGCGGCGGGGGGCTCGCACCCGCACCCGGACGGTGCCCTCCGCGGAGCGCGCGCCCCCGTCCGCCTCAGCTCCGCCGCGGCCGGGCGCCCGGCGCCGTCCCGCCCGGGTGCCCGGCGCCGTCCCGGCCGGGGCGCGGCCGAAGATGAACACGAAGATGACGAGAACCCGACCCCTCCGTGCCCCGCTCTCGTGAGTCGGGTCCGGCCGCCCGGCCCCGCCGCGAAAGGCGGTCAGCCGGTCACGGGCGTGAGGAAACCCTGTTCGACCAGGAGACGGATCGAGTCCGGCGTGCGGTCCCGCAGCAGCACCGGGTCCTCGCCGACGAGCTGGGCGATCGCGTCGAGGATCCGGCCGGCCTCCAGCGTGCCGTCGCAGACGCCGGCGAAGCCCGCGCCGACCGTGTCCACCTTGGTGGCCCGGCGCATGCCGCGGTTCTGCCGGAGCACCACGTGCTCGGGGTCCTCCGCACCCGGCAGGCCGACCTGCTCCTGGACGACCTCGTCCGCCAGCCGGAAGCGGGCGGCGAGCAGCGCGGCGTCGTCGTGCGCGCGCAGGAAGTCCTGGCGCTCGAAGTGGGCCCGCACGTGATCGCCCAGCGGCTGCTCGACCGGGTGCGGCCACTCCTCGGCGACCACGGACGGCCGCTCGGCACCCGTCTTGCGCAGCGTGATCCAGCCAAATCCGATGCCCTTGGTCTTCCGGGCCTCGAACTCGTCCAGCCAGGCGTCGTACCGGGCGGCGTACTCTTCGGGGCTCGCGCGGTGGTCCCCCGCGTCCCGCAGCCACAGCTCGGCGTACTGCGCGACATCCTGCACCTCGCGCTGGACGATCCAGGCGTCGCAGCCGCGCGGCACCCAGGAGGCGAGCCGCTCGCGCCAGTCCTCGCCCTCGACGTGCTGCCAGTTCGCCAGCAGCTGGCAGTAGCCGCCGTCGTTGAGCCGGTCCGCGGACTGCCGCACGAGCGTGCGGCACAGATCGTCGCCGCCCATCCCGCCGTCGCGGTAGGTCAGGCGCGCGCCCGGGGAGATCACGAACGGCGGGTTGGAGACGATCAGGTCGAAGGTGCGGTCGGCGACCGGCTCGAAGAGTGAGCCCTGGCGCAGATCCGCCTCGGGCGCGCCGGACAGCGCGAGAGTCAGGCGCGCGATCCGCAGCGCGCGCGGGTTGAGGTCGGTGGCGGTGACCCGGGTGGCGTGCTGGGCGGCGTGCAGGGCCTGGATGCCGGAGCCCGTGCCGAGGTCCAGGGCGCTCGCGACGGGCGTGCGCACGGTGAGCCCGGCGAGCGTGGTGGACGCGCCGCCGACGCCGAGGACGAGCTCGGAGCGGTCCACGCCCGCCGGCCCGCCGGTCCCGCCGGCGATGCCGCCCGCGCCGCCGACCGCGCAGCCGAGGTCGGAGACGATCCACCAGTCCTGCCCCTCGGGGCCGCCGTACGGGCGCACGTCGACGGTGGCGCGCACGAGCTCGCCGTCGCGCACGAGCCATCCGTCGGCCAGGCAGTCCTCCACGGGCAGCGCGGCGGCCGCGCTCCCGTGGGCGACCGGGCGCTGGAGCAGGAAGAGCCGCACAAGGGTCTCCAGCGGCCCGTCGCCGCGCGTGGCGCGCAGGGCGGGGACGGTCTCGCTGCGGGCGAGCGCGGCGTAGGCGGGGGCGCCGAGCAGGTCGAGGAGGCCGTCGGCGGTGAAGGCGGCGGCGAGCAGGGCCTCGCGCAGGCGGGCGGTGCGCGCGGGGTCCGCGGCGGGGAGGTGGGTCGTACTCACGGAACCATTGTCGTGGCCCGACGGGCCGGGCGCCGACGAAGGCGGGACGGGACGGGGCGCCGTGGCGGCGGACAGTTCCTCTCCCGACGCCACGGGCGGCCAACCACGACGCGCCGGACCGGCGGTGCCGCCACCGGAGGCAGCCCCGGGAAGGATCCGCCGCACAACGCCGGGAACCGGCCTCCGGGTCCGGGGGCGGCGCCCCGGGAAGGCGCCGGCCGCGCCGGTCCGGGGCGCTACTTCTTCGTCGGGGTACTGGTGACACCAGTCTTCTGGCAACCCGGCTGCTTCGCCATCGCCTTGCCCACGTCGCCCGACTGAAGCTTCTTCAGCGCGTCGTCGCTGCGGCTGCCGAGCTTGCCGATGTCCGTGGCGATGCTCTTGAGGCCCTCGGCGAACTTGCCCTTGTCCCCGGTGTCCAGCCCGTCGATCCGCGCCTTGAGACCCGTGTAGGCGGCGGAGAGGTCGTTGAGCGCCTTGACGGCGTTCTGCTGGCTCGTCTCGCCGTCCTTGACCGGCGGCGCACCGGCGTTCTGCACGGACTGCGCCAGCGTTTTGTACGCGTCGGCGTTGGCCTGGAACGCGGCGGAATCGGTCTGCTGGATCTTCTTCGAGTCCTCCTCGTTCTGCATGCCCGCGATCGCGGAGTTGGCGTCCTGGATCTTCTTCACTTGGGGCTGCATCTGGTCGCAGACCTTCTTGGCCCAGTCGTCGAGCTTCTTGTTGCCGCCGTTGTCACCGCCGCAGCCGGTCAGCGCCAGGACAAGTGCCGCCCCGCCGGACAGTGCAGCCACAAGCTTCTTGTTCACCGGATTGGTCCCTTCAATGGCTCTCGGCCCCGGAACTTACACGTCTCCCGGGCGAGGACCACGGGCCGAGCGCACCATTCGTCCGCTTTTCAATCCATTTGCACCAAGCTTGGCGTGGCGTTCGCCGCACCGGCCGCCGTGCCACGGGCGCCGGGCGACGGACGCGGACGCCGACGGGCGGCCGGTGCGGTGCGCTCCCACGCACCGTCCGGCCGCCCGTCGCGTCCGCTCCTGTGTTCTCTCGGTACGACTGGATGAGACGCCGTCAGGACACCACCGCCGTATCGGCCGGCTTCGCCGCCCGCTCCTCGTTGCCGCCGTCGCCCTCGACCGCGACGCCGCGCCGCTTCGAGACGTACACCGCGCCCACGATGACGACAACCGCCAGCGCCGCCACGCCGATTCGCAGGCCCCGGCTCGCGTCGACGCCGTAGGAGAACTTCACCACCGCCGGCGCGATCAGCAGGGCGACCAGGTTCATCACCTTCAGCAGCGGGTTGATCGCGGGACCGGCGGTGTCCTTGAACGGGTCGCCGACCGTGTCGCCGATGACCGTGGCCGCGTGGGCCTCGCTGCCCTTGCCGCCGTGGTGGCCGTCCTCGACCAGCTTCTTGGCGTTGTCCCAGGCACCACCGGAGTTGGCGAGGAAGACCGCCATCAGCGTGCCCGTGCCGATCGCGCCCGCCAGGTACGAGCCGAGCGCGCCGACGCCCAGCGCGAAGCCGACCGCGATGGGCGCCATCACCGCGAGCAACCCGGGCGTGGCGAGTTCCCGCAGCGCGTCCTTGGTGCAGATGTCGACCACGCGCCCGTACTCGGGCTTCTCGCTGTAGTCCATGATCCCGGGGTGCTCACGGAACTGCCGTCGCACCTCGTACACCACCGCTCCCGCCGATCGCGACACCGCGTTGATCGCCAGGCCGGAGAAGAGGAAGACGACCGCCGCGCCGAGCACGAGCCCCACGAGGTTGTTGGGCTGCGAGATGTCCAGGCTGAGCCCCAGCTCCCCCGACTTGGCGTGAACGTCCTTCACCGCCGTCGCGATCGCGTCGCGGTACGAGCCGAACAGCGCGGACGCCGCCAGCACGGCCGTGGCGATCGCGATGCCCTTGGTGATGGCCTTGGTGGTGTTGCCCACCGCGTCGAGGTCGGTGAGCACCCGGGCCCCCGCACCCTCGACGTCGCCGGACATCTCGGCGATGCCCTGGGCGTTGTCGGAGACCGGTCCGAAGGTGTCCATGGCGACGATGACGCCGACCGTGGTCAGCAGCCCCGTGCCGGCCAGGGCGACGGCGAACAGCGCCAGCATGATCGAGGTGCCGCCCAGCAGGAACGCCCCGTACACGCTGAGCCCGATGAGCACCGCCGAGTAGACCGCGGACTCCAGGCCGACGGAGATGCCGGCGAGGACCACGGTCGCGGGGCCGGTCAGGGACGTCTTGCCGATGTCGCGCACGGGCCGCCGGGTGGTCTCGGTGAAGTAGCCCGTGAGCTGCTGGATGAGCGCCGCGAGGACGATGCCGATGGCGACCGCGACGAGCGCGAGCACGCGCGGATCGCCGTCGTGCTCGCGGATGGCGGCGTCGCCGATGCCCTTCAAGTCGGCGTAGCTGGAGGGCAGATAGGTGAAGACCGCGACGGCGACGAGGGCGAGCGAGATGAGGGCGGAGATGAAGAAGCCCCGGTTGATGGCGGTCATGCCACTGCGGTCCGCCCTGCGCGGCGCGACCGCGAAGATGCCGATCATGGCGGTGACCACGCCGATGGCGGGGACCAGCAGCGGGAAGGCGAGACCGGAGTCGCCGAAGGCCGCCTTGCCCAGGATGAGCGCGGCGACCAGCGTGACCGCGTACGACTCGAACAGGTCGGCCGCCATGCCGGCACAGTCACCGACGTTGTCGCCCACGTTGTCCGCGATAGTGGCGGCATTGCGCGGATCGTCCTCCGGAATGCCCTGCTCCACCTTGCCGACCAGGTCGGCGCCGACATCGGCGGCCTTGGTGAAGATGCCGCCGCCGACGCGCATGAACATCGCCAGCAGCGCGGCACCGAAGCCGAAGCCCTCCAGCACCTTGGGCGCGTCGGCCGCGTACACCAGGACGACGCACGAGGCGCCCAGCAGGCCCAGCCCGACGGTGAACATGCCGACGACGCCACCCGTGCGGAAGGCGATCTTCATGGCCTTGTGCGCGACCGCCGTGAGGTCCTTGTCCGGCTCCCCCTCGGCCGGTGTCGCCTCACGCGCGGCGGCAGCGACGCGTACGTTGCTGCGGACCGCCAGCCACATGCCGATATATCCGGTGGCGGCGGAGAAGAGGGCACCGACCAGGAAGAAGGCCGAACGCCCCGCGCGCTGCGACCAGTTGTCGGCCGGCAGCAGCATGAGCAGGAAGAACACGACCACGGCGAAGACGCCGAGGGTCCGCAACTGCCGTGCCAGATAGGCGTTCGCGCCCTCCTGTACGGCGGCGGCGATTCTCTTCATGTTGTCGGTTCCCTCATCGGCCGACAGCACCTGACGCACCAGCACCACGGCCACCACGAGTGCGGCGAGTGCGACAGCCGCGATCACCACGACGAGGGTGCGGTTTCCGCGAGTGAGCTCGACCGCGAGGTTCTGAGTGAAGTCCACCTGTTCAGGGGTAAAGTGCCCCGCCATTCGTCCTCCTTGACGTTTGGCACATGGGCGCGCGACCGGCCCGCGACGGCGGAACGGCCACCACGCTCAGGCGTCCTGAGCTCAAGATGGACGGATTGTAGGGAGCATGACGAAGGCACAACAGGGCGCGGGAAGCGGAATGAGCCGCTACGAGCGCCGGTGCGCGCCCCCTGGGCGCGGGTGCCGGCAATGGGCGCGGCTGGGTGGATTCCGGGCGCGGGAGACCCGCGTCTACTGCTGGGCGGAGGCGGCGGCCGGCCAGCTCATGCGGATCATCCCGCCGGCCTCGCCCGCCGTCACCTCGACGTCGTCGACGAGTCCACTGATGACGGCCAGACCCATGTCGTCCTCGCCATCGGCCTCGTCGGCGGCGTGGGGCGCGGCGGGGGCGGCCGCGGCCCCTCCGCCGGAGGACGAGACCGCCGCGGCGGTCCCCACGACGACGGCATGGGGGGCGTCGTCCGCGACCTCGATGGAGAACTTCTTCTCGTCCTCGACCAGGACGACCCGCACCGGGCTGGAGATCCCGTGGGCCACATGCAGGCCGACGGCGCGCGAACACGCCTCTCCGACGGCCAGCCGGACCTCGTCCAGCACGGCCTCGTCGACCCCCGCCCGGCGCGCCACCGCGGCCGCCACGAGCCTGGCCGTGCGCACGTGCTCGGGAAGGGCACTGAAGAGCAGTTCGACGGTGGCCATGCCATCCCCCTCGGTGTTACGTGCCCTCGGCCCCCTCTGCCGGGCCAGGGCGAACTCGCAGAGGGGCCGGACCCTCGGGTCCGGTACCCCCCGGCGTGACTGTCTCCTGCGACGGCTCCGGCCGCCGCCGGGCCGCCCGGCCGTCAGTCGGTGGCGCTCACCGCGTCGTCGACCGAGGTGTGGATCGGGAACACCTTGGTCAGACCGGTGATGCGGAAAATCTTGAGAATGCGCTCCTGGTTGCAGACCAGTCGCAGCGAGCCCTCGTGGGCCCGCACGCGCTTCAGCCCGCCCACCAGAACGCCGAGCCCGGTGGAGTCGAGGAAGTCGACGCCCTCCATGTCCACGACGAGGTGGTAGTTGCCGTCGTTGACAAGCTCGACCAGCTGCTCGCGCAGCTTGGGCGCGGTGTACACATCAATCTCGCCACCGACCTTCACGACCGTGCGGTCGCCAACGGTCTCGGTCGACAGGGACAGGTCCACGGATCCTCCAGCACCTTGCATCGAGCGGTCGCCCCCCATGGATCGGCAGCCGCGATGGCATTCAATCACTTACCGGCAGGCGTGCACGACGCCTTGACGCCATTGTCCGCCACGCCAGTGACACACTCGGTGTCGATGGCCCACGATCAACTCCCGCCGGACGCGGGCGTACATCCCTCTCCCCGGACGGTCCTCGACCGACTCGCCGCCGGGGCGCACCGGGCTGCACGCATCACTCATACGGAGCACTTGCCCCCTCGTCCCGGACGTCATGCCCCCTGGCCGGAGAAGATCCGGCCGGAGGTGATCGACGCCATCCGGGCGACGGGCATCGAGCGTCCCTGGGCCCACCAGGCCCGTGTCGCCGAGCACGCGCTGCGCGGCGAGTCGGTGGTGGTCGCCACCGGCACCGCCTCCGGCAAGTCCCTCGCCTACCTCGCCCCCGTCCTGAGCACCCTGCTGGACGGTTCCGAGGCGCCGAACGGCCGCGGCGCCACCGCCCTCTACCTGGCCCCCACCAAGGCCCTCGCCGCCGACCAGCGGCGCGCCGTACGAGAGCTCGCCGCGCCCCTCGGCAAGGGCGTCCGGGCCGCCGTCTACGACGGCGACACCCCCGTCGAGGAACGCGAGTGGGTGCGGCAGTACGCGAACTACGCGCTGACCAACCCCGACATGCTGCACCGCGGCATCCTGCCCGCCCACCCCAGGTGGTCCTCCTTCCTGCGCGCCCTGCGCTACGTCGTGATCGACGAGTGCCACACCTACCGCGGTGTCTTCGGCTCGCACGTCGCCCAGGTCCTTCGCCGCCTCCGGCGTGTCTGCGCCCGCTACGGCTCCGACCCCGTCTTCCTCCTCGCCTCCGCCACCGCCTCCGAGCCCGGCACCGCGGCGCACCGGCTCACCGGAGTGCCGGTCGTGGAGATCACCGAGGACGCCTCGCCGCGCGGCGAGATGGTCTTCGCCCTCTGGGAACCCCCGCTCACCGAGCTCCACGGCGAGCGCGGCGCCCCGGTCCGGCGCACCGCCACCGCCGAGACCGCCGACCTGCTCACCGACCTCGCCGTGCAGGGCGTGCGCACCGTCGCGTTCGTCCGCTCCCGGCGCGCCGCCGAGCTCATCGCGCTCATCGCCCAGGAGCGCCTGGCCGCCGTCGACCGCTCGCTCCCCGCCCGCGTCGCCGCCTACCGCGGCGGCTACCTCCCCGAGGAGCGCCGCGCCCTCGAGCACGCCCTGCACTCCGGCGAGCTGCTGGGCCTGTCCGCCACCTCGGCCCTGGAGCTGGGCGTCGACGTGGCGGGCCTCGACGCCGTGCTCCTGTCCGGCTACCCCGGCACCCGCGCCTCCCTCTGGCAGCAGGCCGGCCGCGCCGGCCGTACGGGCCAGGGCGCCCTGGCGGTCCTCATCGCCCGGGACGACCCGCTGGACACCTATCTGGTCCATCACCCGGAGGCGCTCTTCCGGCAACCCGTGGAATCCACCGTCCTGGACCCGGACAACCCCTACGTGCTCGCCCCCCATCTGTGCGCGGCCGCCGCCGAGCTGCCGCTCACCGAGAACGACCTGTCCCTCTTCGGGCCCGAGACCCACAACCTCCTCTCCCAGCTGGAAGCCCGCAAGCTCCTGCGCCGCCGGGCCGCCGCCTGGCACTGGACGCGCCGCGAGCGGGCCGTCGACCTCACCGACATCCGGGGCGGAGGCGGCCGGCCGGTCCAGGTCGTGGAGGCCGGCACCGGACGGCTGCTGGGCACGGTGGACGCCTCCGCGGCCCACGGCACCGTCCACGAGGGCGCCGTCCACCTCCACCAGGGCCGCACCTACCTCGTGCGCGAGCTCGACCTGGACGAGTCCGTCGCCCTCGTGGAGCAGGCCGACCCGCCCTACTCGACCATCGCCCGCGACACCACGGCCGTCTCCATCCTGGAGACCACCACCGAGGTCCCGTGGGGGGACGGCCGGCTGTGCTTCGGTTCGGTCGAGGTCACCAACCAGGTCGTCTCCTTCCTGCGGCGCAAGCTCATCACCGGCGAGGTGCTCGGCGAGACCAAGCTGGACCTGCCGCCCCGCACCCTGCGCACCCGCGCCGTGTGGTGGACGGTCACCGAGGACCAGGTCGACGACGCCCGCGTCACCCCGGAAGCCCTGGGCGGGGCCCTGCACGCCGCCGAACACGCCTCCATCGGCATGCTCCCCCTCTTCGCCACCTGCGACCGCTGGGACATCGGCGGCGTCTCCGTCCCCCTCCACCCCGACACCCTGCTGCCCACCGTCTTCGTCTACGACGGCCACCCCGGCGGGGCGGGCTTCGCCGAGCGCGCCTTCCACACGGCCGCCCGCTGGCTGCGGGCCACCCGCGAGGCCATCGCCGCATGCGAGTGCGAGGCCGGCTGCCCCTCCTGCATCCAGTCGCCCAAGTGCGGCAACGGCAACGACCCGCTCGACAAACGAGCCGCGATCCGTCTCCTCACCCGCCTCCTCGCCGATGCGCCGGCGGAGGCGGACGGAGAGGGGCCTTAGAGCCCTCCGGGGGCCCTTGTGACCGCCTACCGGCGGCAGGAGGGCCGCGGGTATGGCGAGGAGCCCTCAGCGTGCTGACGGGGCACGTGGGGGCCTGGGCGCCGATGTGTCAGGGCGCGCCGCCCGAGGCCGGCGGGGCACCGGGCGCGTCCAGGGTTCCGGGTGCGTTCGGAATTCCGGGGGTGTTCGGGATCCCGGGCGTGTCGGAGGTACCGGGGGCGTTCTGCGTGCCGGGGATGCCGGGGACGCCCGGAGGGCCGGGCGCGTCCGGAGGGCCGGCGCGGGAGCGGGCCCGGACGGTGTACGGGCCCGCTCCCGCCTCAGCCGTCACTTCGGCGAACTCTCCCTTCACCTCGCAGCTCAGCACTCTCGTCCGCTGGGCAGTGGCGACCTTCGCGGCGAGGCCGCACGCCCGGCCCCGGCCGAGCAGGGCGTGATCCGCCGCCGCCAGCGCGGCCAGGTCTGCCGCGCCGCCCGCCCGATGGCGGGCGACGACCGCCTGTCCCATGGCGAGCACGGCGGCGAAGACCGCGCAGAAGACCGTCGCCGCGATCGCCACCCACACCGATGCCATGCCCTGGTCACTCCACCGTCTCCTCCGCAAGGGCCACCGCCTCTCCGCTCAGCCGGACCGCGAGCGGGCCCGGCCCCGCCGCGCGGCTCTCGACCCGTACCCGCACGAGATCTCCCTCCCTGGAGAGGCCGATCCGGGACCCGGCGGGAGCCGTCTGCCGGGCGGCGGCGATCGCCGCCGCCGGTGGATCCGAGCGGGCCGCGACCCGAGCTCCCGCCCGAGCCGCGTCCACGCACTGGATCTGCGCCGAGGCGGCCATCAGGCCCCACAACAGCGCCATGCCGAACAGCACCAGCGTGGGCAGCACGCTCGCCG
>NZ_JBFAPH010000187.1:0-13107 GCF_040675635.1 Streptomyces sp. NPDC049577 | reverse complement strand
GCGAGGGCGCGCGCGTCGAGCGGGCGCGGCGGGACGGCGGGGCCGCGCAGCTCAGCGAGCCGCTGTCGCAGCGCCGTCGGTGCGGCTGTCGCCGGCCTCGTCTCGGGCCGGCTGTCGGGGGAACTGGTCACTGGCGTCAGCCTCGCGATGTCTCTCCGGCGCCCGGGTGTCCGGGATGCTCGCCGCAGTCTCGCATCCGCCACCGACAATCGGGGGCGCATCGGCCGTGGCCGCCGCGAGATCGGACAGGGCGCGGTCCGAGGCGGCCCGGCCCAGGCGCCCGCGCAGCCGGTCGACGAGCCGCAGCGCCGGCCCGGCCAGCAGGAAGCCGATGCCCATGACGCCCGCGCCGGCGACGGCGTCGAGGAGGTAGTGGTTGGCGGTGCCCATGACCACGAGGGTGATGGCGAGCGGATAGGCGACGCCCGCGATCTTCGTCCAGACCGAGCGGCCGTGCCGCCACAGCACGGCACCGCACCACAGGGCCCAGCCGACGTGCAGGCTCGGCATGGCGGCGTACTGGTTGGTCAGGCCGCCCAGGCCGCGCGGCGCGCTGGCGTCGCCGCCCCACCAGCCGTACGAGCCGTACTGGGCCATCGTGTCGACGAACCCGTAGCCGGCGTCGAGCAGCCGGGGCGGGCAGGTGGGCAGCAGGGTGAAGCCGATGAGGCCGATGAGCGTGGAGATCATCAGCCAGGTGCGGAGCCGGCGGTAGTGCTCCGGCCGGCTCCGGAAGAGCCAGATCAGCAGCGCCGGGGTGAGCAGGTAGTGCAGGGAGGCGTAGGCGAAGTCGGCGGGTATGCCGAGCGCCGGATGATCGGTGAGCAGCCGGTTGAGCGGGTGCTCCAGATTCAGCCTGAACGTTTTTTCAAGGTCGAGTATCGCCAGGCCGTGATCCACGGCGGACTGCACGTCGCCCCGGACCAGCAGCCGGCCCGCCGAGTAGAGCCCGTACACCACGGCGATCAGTGGCAGTTCGGTCCACCAGCGCGGCCGCTTCCCGAGTGCTGCGGTGCGGTACATCCGGACGCTCTCCATGTGTTCGGGCATGTGTTCAGGCGGCCAACAAGCGCGCATGCCACCGTACGGTGTACGCCGCACCGTTCGCACACCGCCCCGTGACTTCGGCTGAACGCCGAGTTCGGCTGCTGTTCGGCGGCGGGCGGTGCGGCACGGGGGAACAGACGTCCTCCAGGGCCGCGGGGTTGCCCGCGGCGGCCGGAGGCGGATGTGAGCGGTGCCACGGCGTGAGTGATGATGGAAGCGGAACGGACCGAGACCTCGAGACCTTGTGAAGGGGCGCACTCCATGGCACCGCGCATCCTGCTGGCCCGGCACGGACAGACCGAGTGGTCGCTGTCCGGCAAGCACACCGGCCGCACGGACATCCCGCTCCTGGACGAGGGGCGGCGCGGGGCCAAGCTGCTGGGCGAGCGGCTGCACCGGGCACCCTGGGACGGGCTGCCGGGCGTCGAGGTGCGCACCAGCCCGCTCGCGCGCGCCAAGGAGACCTGCGAGCTGGCCGGTTTCGGTGGCCGCGCGACCGACTGGGACGCGCTGATGGAGTGGGACTACGGCGCGTACGAGGGCATGACCCCCGCCGAGATCAAGGCCGACCGCCCGGACTGGTTCATCTGGCGCGACGGCGTGCCGGACGGCGAGACGCTGGCGGAGCTGTCGGCCCGCGCGGACGAGGCGGTGGCCTGGGCCCGCTCGGCCGACCGCGACGTCATGGTCTTCGCCCACGGCCACATCCTGCGTGTCATCGGTGCCCGCTGGCTGGGCCTGGACGCCTCCTTCGCGGCGCGCATCCGGCTGGACCCCACGTCGCTGTCCATCCTCGGCTGGGCCTACGACGCCCCGGCCATCGAGCGCTGGAACGACACCGGCCACCTGGCCTGACGGTGCCACCGCGCCGGACCGTGCGCGCCCCGTCCGCACAGGCCGGCCGCATGCTCTTCCGTCGCCACGGCGGGCGACCGGCGTGGCGAGGAACCGGCGGGGCGCTCGTCGCGGCGGAGGACGGGCGGCCGGCCGCCGGTGACGTCAGCCCGCCGCCGTCACCTGGGCCCGGCGGGCCAGGAGCGCGGCGACGGCCGGCTCGCCCGCGTGCCGCCGCAGCCGGCGGGCCGTGGTGTTCAGCATCGCGCGGATCCGGGACGACTGGACCTGTGTGAGCAGGTCCAGCGCCCGCCCGGCCGCCTCGGCGGACGCCTCCGGCTGCTCGTCGCGGACCAGGTCGCCCGCGAGCTGGGCGGTGTACAGGGCGAGGTTCCGGGTGAAGTGCGGATCGACCAGGGCCACCGCCCGTTCCGCGTGCCGCACGGCGCGCGACCAGTCGGCCAGGGCGGACCAGCACTGGGCCTCCAGGCCCTCCAGCTCCGCCTCGCCGAAGAAGGTCATCCACTCGGGGTCCGCCTCGCTCGGACCCCGCTCGAACAGCGACCGGGCCCGCAGCAACGCTTCTTCACAGGACGAGCGGTCGCCGAGCAGCGCCCAGCCGCCCGCCTCCCGCAGGGTCAGCAGAGACATCAGCCGCGCGGACGGCAGCTGCCGCCCCGCGCGCTGCGCCGCCTGCGCGGCCCGGACCGCCTCGCGGGGCCGCCCGGCGTCGCGGGCGAGGAAGGCGGTGTTGCAGAAGGCGTGCGCCTCCAGTGCGGGATCGCCCGAGACCCGGGCGGTGGCGAGGGCCTCCGCGTAGTGCGAGCGGGCGTCGTCGAAGCGGCCCGAGTCGTGGGCCAGCCAGCCCACCGAGATGGCCAGCTCGCCCGCGCCCGCGTAGAGCCGGTCGGCGACCGACTGCCGGCGGGTGTCGGCGTCGAGCAGTTCGTACGCCGCGCGCAGCGGCCGGGCGGCGCGCCGGTAGAGGGCGTCGGCGCCGTGCCGGTCGTCGAGCAACCGGATCTCCCGCACCGCCTCCTCCACGGCGGTGGCCTCCGCCTCGCCCGCGTGCCGCTGCGCGGGCGCGGCGCCCAGGGAGACGGCGGCCATGGCGGCCGTGCCGGAGGTCATGAACGCGCGACGCAACACGTCGCTCTCCTTGCTGCTGTCAAAGCTGTCGTGGCTGTCGTGGCTGCCGGGGGCGCCGCGACCGTGCTGACAGGGGCTCTCGGATTGAGCAGGGGGCGCATCGCTCTTCCTGTGCGCCCCCTTTCCGCGCACCTTCTCGCGCGGCAGGAACCCCATGTCCGCCGGTTCGCGGCCGGGGAACATGTGCCGGAACACGCGCTCGTAGGCGTAGTTGGGGCACCGGATCTCCCCGGACTCCACCCTCCCGATGTAGCGCGCGTCACACGAGACGTGTTCGCCGATCTCCCGGGCCGCCCGGCGTACGGCCGCCGCGAACTCTCCTGGTGAGAGCGAGCCTCGCAACGCCCGGAAGGCTGCGTTCGGAGCGTTTGGACTGTTCCGACGCGGAGACGAGGACGCGTGGGGCGACGCCATGGCCGGACCCTCCCCCTGGCGAGCCGCCCCGCGCGATGCCCGCGGGGCGGGCGGCTGTGCTGCCGATTGGCGGTCAAGACCGTACCGGCTCGCCCGGGCCCGCAACATCTTGTTTGGCTACAAAACGGATATCCCACCTGTCATCCGCCATGAACTGCCATCCTTTGCGGCGGCATGCCGCCGTAGCCGTTGACGTCCCCACGGCGTTGAACCGTTGAACCGCTTTGAGCGAAGCGACACGTGCGGAGGAGGGGTTTCCCGTGGTGGAGGCCGGAGTGGATATCGGCGGCTCGCGAGCGACGGCCCTGCGCCGGTCGCGACAGGATCGCGGTCCTTCCTCGTACCCGCCGCCCGGCGCGGACGACGGCCGGCCGTGCGACCTCGTCACCGTCCCGGCCCGGCAGGGCCTGGAGGCCGTCGACATCCTCCGGCTGCGCGACGGCGTCGGCCCCGTGCTGCACGACGGCACCTGCGACACCCTCGGCTTCCTGGTGCCGGCCGGCACGGCGGACGGCTGGGACATGCCGGGCAGTGCCTGCACCCAGACCCTCGGCAGAGGACTCCGCGCGGGCATCGCCGAGCCGCCCGTCAACGGCGCCGGCTGGCTGGTCGCGCCGGACGCGGCCTTCTCCTCCGCCACGGACCCGGTCGTCCTGCGCGCCGCGCTCGGCGAGGCGGCGCGCACCATCGAGGCCGTCGACCGCTGCCGCTAGCGCCGCATGCGGGCCCGCCCGCGTGCCGTGCCGCCGTCACCCGACCGCGTGGTGCCCGAGGCCGGGAGATACTGGACGCGTGGCGAAAGGCAGAGGGCAGAAGGGGCGCGCACGGGGTGCGGAGCCGACGGCGGTCGCGTCGGTGACCGGCGGTCTCGCGGAGCTCGTGCCCGACCGTGACCGGCCGCGCGCCTGGACGCTGCTCATCGACCGGGCGCCGCAGTCCCACGTCGACCTCGACGACCCCGCGTACCTCGACTTCGCCTATCAGCGCCGCCTCGGCCACATCGCCGATCTCGCCGCGCCGCCCGGACGACCGCTCCAGGTCGTCCACCTCGGCGGCGGGGCCTTCACGCTCGCCCGCTACATCGCCGCGACCCGGCCCCGCTCCACCCAGCAGATCGTCGAAATCGACGCGCCGCTGGTCGAGTTCGTACGGCGCGAACTGCCCCTCGACGGCGGCTGGCGCATCCGCGTGCGCGGCGGCGACGCCCGGGAGGGGCTGGCCCGGGTGCCGGACGGCTGGGCCGACCTGATCATCGCGGACGTCTTCAGCGGCGCCCGCACCCCCGCGCACCTCACCAGCGTGGAGTTCGCCGGCGAGGTGCGGCGCGCCCTGCGCCCCGGTGGCTTCTACGCCGCCAATCTGGCGGACGGGCCGCCGCTGGCCCACCTCAAGGCGCAGATCGCCACCGCCCGGGCCGTCTTCCCGGAGCTGTGCCTGACCGCCGACCCGGCGGTGCTGCGGGGGCGGCGGTTCGGCAACGCTGTGCTGCTCGCCGCGGATCGTGAACTGCCGGTCGCCGAGCTGACCCGGCGGGCGGCCACCGACCCGCATCAGGGGCGGGTCGAGCACGGCCGGGACCTGGACGCCTTCACGGGCGGGGCGGTACCCGTCACCGACGCGGACGCCAAGCCGTCGCCCGCCCCGCCTCCCTCCGTCTTCGACTGACCGAGGACCGAGGCGTCAGGCGGTGGGCAGCTGCCCCGTGCGGAGCACCTTCGCGTACCAGTGGGCGCTGGTCTTCGGGGTGCGGGTCAGCGTGGTGTAGTCGACGTGGACCATGCCGAAGCGCTTGCTGTAGCCGTGCGCCCATTCGAAGTTGTCGAGCAGCGACCAGAGGAAGTAGCCGCGCACGTCCGCGCCGTCGCCGAGGGCGCGGAGCACCGCTTCGAGGTGGGCGTGCAGATAGGCGACGCGCTCCGGGTCGTGCACCGCGCCGTCCGCGTCCGGCTTGTCGTCGTACGCCGCGCCGTTCTCGGTGACCACCAGCGGAAGGCCGGGGGCCTCCCGGGTGAAGCGCATCAGCAGGTCGTAGAGGCCGGTGGGGTCGACGGTCCAGTCCATCGCGGTGCGCTTGCCGGGCGCCTGGTGGAAGGCGACGCGGCCGGTGCAGCCGGGCCAGGGTGAGGGCCCGTCGGCGGGCGAGGGGGCGTTGTCAGTGGCGGCTGATACCACTGTCGGTGCGTAGTAGTTGATGCCCAGCGCGTCGAGGGGGTGCTTGATGATGTCCGGGTCGCCGGTGCGGACGAACGACCAGTCCGTGATGGCCGCGGTGTCGGTGAGCAGGTCGGCCGGGTATGCGCCGCGGAGCATGGGCCCGGTGAAGATACGGGTGGCGAGCGCGTCCACGCGCCGCTGAGCGTCCCGGTCCTCCGGGGTTTCCGTCCGGGCCCGTACGGCGGCGGGGTTGAGGGTGACGAGCACCTTGCCGCCCCCCGGCAGGGCGGCCCGCAGCGCCCGTGCGCCCAGTCCGTGCGCCAGGTTGAGGTGGTGGGCGGCCCGCAGCGCGGCCTCGTCGTCCGTGCGGCCCGGCGCGTGGACTCCGGAGCCGTAGCCGAGGAAGGCGCTGCACCAGGGCTCGTTGAGGGTCGTCCACAGCTCGACGCGGTCGCCCAGTGCCTCGGCGGCGAGGTGGGCGTAGTCGGCGAAGCGGTGCGCGGTCTCGCGGGCGGGCCAGCCGCCCGCGTCCTCCAGTTCCCGGGGCAGGTCCCAGTGGTAGAGGGTGGCCACCGGCGTGATGCCGTGGGCGAGGAGGTCCTCGACGAGCGCGCGGTAGAAGTCGAGGCCGCGCCGGGAGGCCGGGCCGCGCCCGGTCGGCTGGACGCGCGGCCAGGAGAGGGAGAAGCGGTAGGCGCCGAGGCCCAGTTCCGCCATGAGCCGGACGTCCTCGCGGCGGCGGTGGTAGTGGTCGGTGGCGATGTCCCCGGTGTCGCCGCCCCGGGTCCGGCCGGGGGTGTGGGAGAAGACGTCCCAGATGGAAGGGGTGCGGCCGTCCTCATGGGCCGCCCCCTCGATCTGATAGGCGGCGGTCGCCGCGCCCCAGAGGAAGTCCGGTGGGAAGTTCACGGTCATGACAGCGCTCCGAGGAAGGAGAGAGGGAGGGGACGTGGGGGGATCAGCCCTTGACCGCACCGCGCATGATGCCGCCGGCGATCTGTCTGCCGCACAGGACGAAGGCGAGCAGCAGGGGCAGCGTGCCCAGCAGCGCACCTGCCATGATCACCGCCTGGTCGGGTACGTAGCCGCGCCCGAGGCCCGTCAGGGCGACCTGGACGGTCGGGTTCTCCTGGGTCAGCGCGATGACGGGCCAGAAGAAGTCGTTCCACGCCTGGACGAAGGAGAGCATGCCCAGCACGGCCATCGCCGGCCGGGCGACCGGGAGGACCAGGTGCCACACCAGCCGCCAGCTGCTCGCGCCGTCCACGCGGGCGGCCTCCACCAGCTCGGCGGGCAGCGCCTCCGTGAGGTACTGCCGCATGAAGAACACGCCGAAGGCGCTGACCAGCGTCGGCAGCACCACGGACGGCAGCCGGTCCGTCCAGCCCAGCCGGGCGACGATCAGGAACAGGGGCACAACGCTCAGCTGCGGCGGCACCATCATCGTGCCGATCGTCAGCAGCAGCAGGCCCTTGCGGAAGCGGAACCGCAGCCGGGCGAAGGCGAAGCCGGCGACCGTGCAGAACAGCACGGTGCCCAGCGCGACCGTCCCGGCCACCAGCACGGTGTTGGCCAGGGCCAGGCCCATGCCCGCCTCGGTCCAGGCCCTGCCGAGGTTCGCCGGCAGCCTGCCGCCGAACCACAGGGGCGGCGGGGTCCGGGCCAGGCGGGTGTCGTCCCGCGAGGCTGCCACCGCCGTCCACACCAGCGGGAAGAGCGAGCCGGCCGCGAACAGGGACAGCAGGACGTAGGAGAGGGGCCCGGCCCGCTGCCGCCGGGCGGGGGCGGGGGAAGCCGGGGCCCGGGAAGCCGGCGCCGGGGAAGTCGCGGCCGGGGAGGTCGTGACCGTCATCGCGTCCGCTCACCGCTCCTTCCACAGCCGGCGCACGAGCAGCCCGTTCCCCGCCGCGACCAGCAGCAGGAGCAGGAACATCGTCCACGCGACGGCCGAGGCGCGCCCCAGGTGGTAGTTGTACCAGCCCTGTTCGTAGAGATAGAGCCCCAGCGTCTGGAACTGGCGGGAGGCGCCGCCCTTCTGGCCGCCCGCCCCGCCGAACAGCAGGGGCTCGCCGAAGAGCTGTGTCGCGCCGATCGCGGAGACGACGACCGTGAAGAGGATCGTCGGCCGCAGCGCCGGCAGGGTCACGTGCAGGAACTGCCGGCGGCGCGAGGCCCCGTCCAGCGCCGCCGCCTCGTACAGCTCGTCCGGTACGGCCTGGAGGCCGGCCAGATAGATCAGCGCGTTGTAGCCCGTCCACCGCCACACCACGATGGTGGACACCGCGACGCGCCCGGACCAGACACCGTTCTGCCAGTCCACGGGGCCGACGCCCACCGCGCCCAGCGCCCAGTTGACCATCCCGTAGTCGCGCCCGTAGAGCATGACGAACACCAGCGTGGCGGCCGCGACCGAGGTGGCGTACGGGGTCAGCAGTGCGACCCGCCAGAACGTGGCCGCGCGCAGCCGGTAGTGCAGCAGCTGCGCCAGGCCCAGCGCCATCAGCAGCTGGGGGACCGTCGAGAGTACGCCGATGAGGGCGGTGTTGCGCAGGGCGTTCCAGAAGAACCCGTCCCCCAGCAGCCGCAGATAGTTGTGGGCCCCGGCCCACTCCATCCGCTCCGGCGCGGTCAGTTCCACGCGGTGGAGCGAGGCCCAGCCCGTGTAGAGGAGGGGGAAGAGCCCGAAGGCGGTGAAGCAGAGGAAGAACGGTGCGACGAACGCGTACGGGGCGAAACGCAGGTCCCAGCGGCAGAGCCGGCCGCGCCAGGGGCTCGCCGGGCGGTGCCCGCCGGCGCCGGGGGCGCTCCCCGGCTCCTTCTCCGGCTCCCGCGCGCCCTCGACCGGCGTGGTCGCGGGCGCCGTCACGCGTCCACCGCGCTCTCGATCTCCCTCAGCGCCGCCGCCCAGGCCGCCTCCGGGCTTCTGCCCTGCTGCTCCACCTGCGGGATGCCCACGTCGGTGAAGGCGGTGCCGATCTGCTGCTCCTTCGGGCCGAGGACCAGGGTGGGGACGTTCCGGGCGGCGGCCGCGTAGATCGCGGCGATGGGGGCGTCGCCGAAGTACGGGTTCCGGGCGTTCCGCAGCTGGGGCAGGGCGTAGGCGGCCGGGGTGGAGGGAAGGGCGGCCTGCCGGGCGAAGACCTTCGCCTGCTGCTCGGGGGCGGTCAGCCACACCGCGAGCTCGACGGCGGCGGCGCGGTGCCGGGCCGCCCGGGGTACGCCGATGAAGGAGCCGCCCCAGTTGGCGGGCCGGGGCGCGGCGGCCACATCCCATTTGTCCCGGCCGGCCTCGCCGCACTTCTCCTTGATGTAGCCCAGCATCCAGGGCGGGCAGGCCACGGTGGCGAAGCGCCCGTTCGCGTAGGCCTGGTCCCAGGGCTTCTCGAACTGCTTCAGCCGCGCGGTCAGCCCCTCCCGGGCCGCCCGTACGGCCAGGTCCCAGGAGGTGCGGACCGCCTCGGCGTGCCGGTAGACCGGCTTTCCGGCGCGGTCGTAGTAGCGGACGGGGTAGGAGTGGACGGACGCGTTGTAGATCCCGGCCGCCGAGTCGGTGAAGACCGTGCCCGCCGGGGCGTGCGCGCGGTAGGTCTCGCCGGTCCGGAGGTAGGCGCTCCAGTCCCCGGCCCAGAGCCGGCCCACCGCCTCCCGGTCGGCCGGCAGTCCGGCCCGCCGGAAGAGGTCCTTCCGGTAGCAGACGGCGATCGGCCCGATGTCGGTGCCGAGCCCGATGGTCCGGCCGTCCGGCGTCGTGGCCTGTGCCCACTTCCAGTCCAGCCAGCCGCCGCGGCGCACGCCCGGGGCCCGGGAGAGGTCCTCGAAGAGATCACCGCGCGCGGTGGCCAGCTCGTGGACGTTGCCCACCTCCATGGCCTGGATGTCGGAGAGCCCGCTGCCCGCCGCGAGGTGGGTGAGCAGCTGCGGGTAGTAGGTGTCGTTGCGCTCGATCACGTTTTCCTTGATCGTCACGCCGGGGTGCAGCCGCTCGTACTCGGCGTAGAGGCCGGCCTGCTTGTAGCCGAAGACGCCGAAGGTGCCGACGGTGATCGTGATCCTGCCGGAGCGGTCGCCGGTGTCCGCGGCGCAGCCGCCGAGCGCGGCGAGGGTCGCGGCGAGGAGCACGCCGACCACGGCGAGCACCACCGCCCGCCGTCCGCCGTTCCCCGTGCCGCCGGTCATGTACCTGGCCTTCCCGCGGCGGGGGCGGATTCCCCCCGACCGGGACGGGGCTCACTCCTAGGAGGGAGCGCACAGCTGAAAGGCCGTCGCGAACGCGCGGGGCACACGCGGTTGGGGAACGACGAGGGCCCCGATCCGCTTCCGCGGATCGGGGCCCTCGCCTTCAGGGTGAGTAACGGGACTCGAACCCGCGACATCCTGGACCACAACCAGGTGCTCTACCAGCTGAGCTATACCCACCGTGTCCGGTGTTTGTTTCCGTGTTTCCCACCGGCCGAGAAAAAGTGTACAGGGTCCTGAGGGGTGCTCGCTCCCAGCTTTCGGCGCGCCGGGAGCGAGCTGCGTCACTATGCCTGAGCTGGCAGGACGTGCCGGGCCGCGATGGCCTTCGCGGTGTCGGAGTCCGGACCGGGCTGCGGCACGAAGATCGCCTCGCGGTAGTAGCGGAGCTCGGCGATGGATTCCCGGATGTCGGCGAGCGCCCGGTGGTTGCCCACCTTCTTGGGGCTGCCGAAGTACGCCCGGGGGTACCAGCGCCGGGCCAGCTCCTTGACGGAGGAGACGTCGACGATCCGGTAGTGCAGATGACGCTCCAGCGCCGGCATGTCCCGCAGCAGGAAACCGCGGTCGGTGCTGACCGAGTTTCCGCACAGCGGGGCCTTGCCGGCCTCCGGGACGTGCTCGCGGATGTAGGCGAGGACCTGCTGTTCGGCGTCCTCCAGCGTGGTCCCGCCGTCCAGCTCCGCGAGCAGCCCGGAGGCCGTGTGCATCTGGCGCACCACCTCGGGCATGGTGACGAGGGCCTCGGCGGGCGGGCGGATCACGATGTCCACACCGTCGCCGAGGATGTTCAGCTCCGAGTCCGTGACCAGGGCGGCCACCTCGATGAGCGCGTCGTCCGACAGCGAGAGCCCGGTCATCTCGCAGTCGATCCACACCATGCGATCGTTCATGTGCCTCACCCTACGGGGCGCTCCCGCTGGCCGGGCAGCCGTGGACTGTAGAGGTCCGTCTCCGGTTTGCCGGGATCGGCGGCATTCGCCCCATGGCCTGGGCCGTGCCCGGGGGCATGGCCGGGCATATGGGGGATATGCCCCGGATGCCCGCTGTGACCCCCGGGGCCGGCCGGTCCGCCCGGTCCGCCCGGGCCACCGGGCCCGCCCGGACCGGCCGCCCCGCCGAGCGGCATGCCGGAGACGGCGTGGGCGCCGGCCATGGCCGTCCGCCGCATCGCCATCAGCGACGCCTCCCCGCCCCGGGTCTCCACCGGATCGGTGCGCTCGAAGCGCTCACCGCGCTCGCCCCGCTCCACACGCTCGGCCCGCTCCGCTCTCTCCGCCGCGCCGTTCTGCGGCCGGCGGGCCCGGTAGGCCGCCCGGTAGGCGGCCGGGGAGGACCCCAGCTGCCGCCGGAAGTGGCCGCGCAGCGCCACCGGCGAGCGGAAGCCGCAGCGCCCGGCGACCTCGTCCACGGAGTAGTCCGAGGTCTCCAGGAGCCGCTGTGCCTGGAGCACCCGCTGGGTGATCAGCCACTGCAGCGGCGCGCTGCCGGTGAGCGAGCGGAACCGCCGGTCGAACGTGCGACGGCTCATGTACGCGCGGGCGGCGAGCGTCTCCACGTCGAACTGCTCGTGGAGGTGCTCCAGCGCCCAGGCGACGACCTCGGCGAGCGGGTCGGCGCCGATCTCCTCCGGTAAAGACCTGTCCAGGTAGCGCTCCTGCCCGCCGCTGCGCCGCGGCGGCACGACGAGGCGGCGGGCCAGGGCCCCCGCGGCGTCGGCGCCGTGGTCGGTGCGGACGATGTGCAGGCACAGATCGATCCCCGCGGCGGTGCCCGCGGAGGTCAGCACGTCGCCGTCGTCGACGAAGAGCTCCCGCGGGTCCACATGGACCGACGGATAGCGCTTGGCGAGCGTGGGCGCGTACATCCAGTGGGTGGTCGCGGGCCTGCCGTCCAGCAGGCCGGCCGCGGCCAGTACGAAGGCGCCGGTGCACAGCCCGACGATGCGGGCCCCTTCCTCGTGTGCGCGGCGCAGCGCGTCGAGTGCGGCGGCGGGCGGCGGCTGGGTGATCGACCGCCAGGCCGGTACGACGACGGTGCCGGCCCTGGAGAGTGCCTCCAGGCCGTACGGTGCGGTCAATTCCAGTCCGCCGGTCGTTCGCAATGGCACATCTTCGCCCGCGCACACCAGCAAGCGGTAGCGAGGAACTCCTGCGTCCTGTCGGTCGATTCCGAACACGGAGAGCGGAATGGAGCTTTCGAAGATGGGGCCGCCGCTGAAAAGCAGCACTGCGACGATCTCCCGGCGGCGGCGTCCGGAGAGCTTGCGCGCGGTCTCCGGTACGGTCGTGGAGTCCTGGCTCATGGCGCTAAGCCCCCCTCGGCGGTCGAGTCCTCTCGGTCCTGCACGTTTCCCCTCGGTCCTGAACGGTTCCCCCGCCGGTCATGGCCAAGATCGAATCTACTGCGTCGCATCGAGACGCGGTGACCAGTTCACCACCCGGCTCTATGTCGACATGACAACTTGGCGCGAAGCGTTCGATCACGAAGCGTTGCACTTGCAGGCGCCGGTGAAAAGTACGCCTCTCCCGGAGCCCCTCCCCGAGTAGGCGGCACCCGCCCTCAGCGGTCCTTTCCTTGCTGGTCGACCGGCTGTTGGAAGGGGCCCCGGGCAAGGGTAGGAACTCGGCCTGAAGTTGGCTGAAAACCTACGGGTGCAGGCGTGCGAGAGGGTCAGCCGAGGGGGTTGCCGGAGCTCTGGTGGCGGGCTCCGCGATGGGAGCCGGCCCCCGTCCGGCCGTGCCGGCCGCGGTGCGGCATCGCTTGTTCCGCGGGTACCCGGGCGGCCGCCCGCGCGGACTGGCGCAGCAGCACCCGGCAGACACAGGTGAGGGCGACCAGGCCGGTCGCCGTGCCGGCGGCTCCGCCGAAGGACTGACCGCACATCAGCAGCACCACCGGGACCACGACACAGCTGAAGGCCGCCCAGCGCACGACGTCGCTCACCGGATCGAGGGATTCCCTCTCGGCGGCGTCGTCGCGGGCGTGGTCACGGGTTCCGGGCACGGAGCGGCTCCCTGCTGGCGGCGGTTGGCGGTACTACAACGGCGCGCCGGGGGCCGGGGTCACTGGGGGAACGGCGGCGGGGGAGCGGCGGGAGGGGCAGCCGGGACCATTGCGCTGCGGCCCTCGCTCGTGCATGCTCCGGGGAACGCTCGAGGCTCACCCCTGTGGGGGACGGCCCGCCCGGCCCCCGAGCTGCCGCCTTCTCGTACTCCCCCGGCGAGAAGGCGGCCCCGGTGCTACCCACCGGCACCACCGGGCCGGCGTCGT
>NZ_JBFAPH010000186.1:0-13225 GCF_040675635.1 Streptomyces sp. NPDC049577 | reverse complement strand
GTCGGCGGCGGGGGCGGCCCAGCCGGAGTGGGCGCCGGCGTAGGCGGTGCCGAAGGCGGTGCCGCTCTGCTGCACGGTGCCGTCGGGCAGCGTGGCGGGGACCTGGACGCCGGCCGGGGCGGTGACGGTGACGGCGGCGCCGATCCGGTAGGCCGTGACCTTGCCCGCGGAGAGGGCGGCGTTCCAGGCGGACCGCCGGCTCAGCTCCGTGCCGATGTCCTCCATCCGGAGGTTGACCAGCGGGGTGCTGGCCGCGTAGTAGCCGGCGTAGTCGGCGAGGACCTTCTCCAGGACGGTGTAGCCGATCCGTTCCTCGGAGAGGTTCGACTGGTGCATGAAGTGCGGCCGCGGGTCGTTGGCCAGGACGTGGCCGAGGGCGATGCGGGCCTCCAGCGGGGCGATGTAGGAGGCGAAGCCCGTGGTGACGTCGAGCGGGGCCTTCAGGCAGGTGGTCGTCTCGGGGTTCTTCTCGCAGGTGCCGCTGCCGCCGTCGGCCTTCTTGGTGTAGAGCCAGTTGTATTCGTCGGTCTGCTCGGCGGCGGTGCCGACGTTGTAGTAGACGTTCATGGGGTAGCGGGGCACGGTGAGCGCGGAGCCGACCGGGCGCTGCTGGGGCTCGCGGGAGGTGTCGCTGCCGATCCAGCCGACGCCGGAGAGGGCGAGGACGGGAGCGAGCTGGGGGTTGTCCTGCGGCTGCTGCGGCAGGGTCTTCAGCCCGGAGTGCTCGCCGGTGACGAGCTCCCTCCGGTCGACGCTCAGGCCCTGGCGGGCGGCCCAGTTGAGGTTCTCGTTGATCTGGTAGTTGATGGTCGCCCCGCTCACCCAGCGGGTGCCGCCGAAGAGGTCGGTGGCGCACTTCCAGGGCACGACGGTGGTGTTCTGCTCACAGCCCAGGAACGCGTGGGTGTAGGTGTGGTTGATCCAGCGGTAGGACTTCTGGTCGGCCAGGAGCTGCTGGAGCAGCGGGTCGGCGGCCCCGCCGTGGTCGGAGCGGTATTCCTCGCTGCCCACACCGTTGTAGGCGAGGTCGAGGGTGAGGCCGTGGCTCTCGGACCACTGCTTGGCGTAACGCGCGTCGGCGGCGGTCATGCGCAGGGCGGGCTGGCGGGACTCGGGGTTGCCGGGGCAGTCGACGTCGCCGGGGGTGCACTTGAGCTTGGTGTCCCAGCGGTCGTCGGAGGCGAAGACGTCGTCGACGTGCACCGCGAGGTAGTTGCGGTCGGCGCCCAGGTGCACGCCCCGGGTGAGCCACTCCACGATGCCGCGCGAGACGAGCCGGAACTGCGTCTGGTAGCGGTTGGCGACGAAGGTGACGACGAGTTCGCTACGGCCGTCGTGGTCGTACTGGCCGATCAGCGAGCCGCGCCCGCTGCCCGCGGGGACGGCCGTGTCGAGGAGGCTGGTGAAGGTGGCGCCGTCGGCCTGCCGTTCCAGCGGGACGGCCACATAGCCGTAACTCTCGTTGACCGATCCGTCGTTGTCCTCAAAAGGAACGTTTCCCTTGAGGTAGCCGAAGGGTCCGGTGGCGCCTGCCTGAGTGACCTGGGCGGTCCGGCCGTCCAGCGGGCCGGCGTAGCCGCCGTCCGCGGGGACGTTGAGCCCGACGGCGGGGCGGGCGTACGTGTAGGCGTCGACCTGGCGGATGCCGAAGCGCTTCTCGTAGTCGGCGAGGGCCGTCATCTCCGCGAGGGAGTCGAACGGGTTGTCGTTGGGCAGGATCACGCCCTGGAACTTCGCCCGGGGCCGGCCGTCGACGGTGTCGCTGAGGAACGCCGCGTCGACGCGCGGCCGTGCCGGGTCGCCGAGGGCGATCCTGGTGTAGGGCGTGCCGGCGGTGTCCAGCTCGGCACGTATCGCCTCGACGGAGGGCCCGCCGTCGTCGACCAGCAGCACCCGCAGATCGATGCGCGGTGTGGTGTCGGCGGCGTGGGCCCCGGTCGCCGGTAACGCCATCGCCAGCGGCAGGGCCACCGCCCAGGCCGCGAGCCGGCGCGTCGTTCTCCCCATGTGTGTCTACCCCCCACGACGGCGTGGCGCTGGGGTGCGCTGCCGTCCGTGACCTGCGCGCGGGCCGGTGACCGGTGTTCCGCGCATACGAATGGATCCCCAACTGACCGGTTCCGCCGGGTTCCCCATCCCGGCCGTGACCGTTCCTCCCCCTGCACGGAAGCGGGCGCCGATACCCCCGGATCCGGGCCGCTCGACCGTCAGCCCGGCCGTGCGACGACGACGCGGGCTCCGGGGCACGGGAGTGCCCCGGCCTCGAAGGACATCGCCGCCCTTCGACCGCTCAGCCATATAGTGCGCCATGGTCGACGGCCACGACGGGCGCACGGGGCAGGTGCCCTCCGCCGTTCACCGATCCTTGGCCGGAATCCACCCAACCGCCGACGACCCAGAGCCGTCCGCCGGTGCGCGCCAGCGCTTCCCGACCCCCCGGATGACCTGTGGCGACATTGGTATACAACACCTCTGGACTATCTTCCGGCCCATCACGACGCCTTCGCACATCGCGCCCCGTGACGCCGTCAGATCGGCCTGATGACGGCTGTCCGGTATGCCCGTTGCGCACCGCATGCGCATGGACCACTCCCGCCCGGCCGGCATCGCGCCTCCGTGGCGCCCGTTCCGCGGACGTCACCCTTCCCCGGCCCGGCGCATGGCGCGATCGCGACTGCCGGGTCACCTGGGACTGCTGAGTCCCTTGACGACCCGCGACTTGTCATGGACATTCCTCTCGCTGGTGCGGCAGCGCTCCTACCCCCCGCCGTCGAGACCGTCCGGTCTGGAGGAGTCCATGAAGAGAACGCGCACCTGTCTGCTCGCGGCGGTCCTCGCCGCGTCCGCCGCCCTGGGCGTCGCCCCCGCCGGGGCCCGGACCGGCCCGGCCGCCGAGCCCCGCCCCTTCTCCGCGGCCGGCGCCACCGGCACCCCCTCCCCGGACGCCCCGCACCGGGGCACGGTCACCGGGGCCCGAACCCCCGGGCACTCCCCCGGCCGGGACCGGGCGGTCCGGGCCTTCGCCGAGGGCCGGGCGGCCCGGCTGACCGACAGGCCCACGGGCGTTCCGGCCGACGCCGACCTCACCCACAACTGGTGGGGCGTCTTCCCCCGGCCGGGCACGCACGACGGCATCACCGCCACCCACAGCGTCGACCCGTCCTACAAGGTCTCCGACTCGGAGAACTTCACCTACGCGCCCACCACCAAGGCCCAGAAGTCGTGCATGGAGGTCGTCACGGCCTACTGGAACAGCGGGAACGAGATCTGGGCCTGGGACTGGTGCGGCTCCGGCGGCCCCGCCAGGACCGTCACCGTCGACGCCGGCTTCCTCGCCACGTACACCACCACCACGGGCGGGCGCCCCGCCTACAGCGTGCAGCTGGTCAAGGACGCCGGCTCCGGGAACCGCTGGTCCTCGTACCTCTACAACTACCGCACCGCCAGCTGGAACCTGCTCTTCCGGCAGTCCGGGAACGACCAGAGCGGTCTCGACCACGGCTGGGACATGTTCGAGATCTACGCGAGCGTGAACCCGGCGACAGGGGTCGGCTACTACTGCACCGAGGCACGGAACACCGTCTTCGACAGCAGCGCCGTCCAGCTGCGCAGCGGGGGCGCCTGGCGGCCCGCGGGCCCGTCCGACGCGCCGTGGACCGAGGACCGGCCCGACGGCCGGGAATTCCTCTGCCCGCCGCTGAGGTTCCTGGAGGCCGGCGCGAACGACCACTGGACCGTCCGCCAGTGACCGCGGGCGGTACCGCGCGGGCCGGCGCGGCGGCGCCGGTCCGTGCCCGGCCGGGTGCGGCGCTCAGCCGACCGTGAGCACGATCTTCCCGGCGAGGTGCCCGTGCTCGCTGGCCCGCTGGGCGTCGGCCGCCTCCGCCAGCGGGTAGACCCGGTGGATCGGCAGCCGCAGCGTGCCGGCCTCGTGCAGGGCCAGGGCCGCGGTGAGGGCCGGGACGGTCGGCGCGGCGCGCCCGCCGGAGCTGAAGTGCGCACCGCGCCGCCGGGCGCCCTCCGGGTCGGCGATGGTCACCACCCGCTCGGGACTCCCCGTCAGCTCTACGGAGACGGCGACCGCGTCCCCCTTGCCCGCCACGTCGAACGCCGCGTCCACACCGCCGGGCGCGGCGGCGCGGACCCGTTCGGCGAGCCCCTCGCCGTACGTCACCGGAACGGCGCCCAGCTCCCGCAGATAGCTGTGGTGGATCTCGCTCGCCGTCCCCACGACGTCCACGCCCCGGGCCACGGCGAACTGCACGGCCAGGGTCCCCACGCCGCCCGCCGCGCCGTGGACGACCAGCGTCTCGCCCTCGCGCAGTCCCAGCGCCGCCAGGCCGCGCCAGGCGGTCTCGGCCGCCACGGGGAGGGCCGCCGCCTCCTCCCAGGACAACGAGACGGGCTTGACCACCAGCCGCGCCGCCTCGGCCAGGGCCTGCTCGGCGTAGGCCCCGGTCGCGGTGGGGCCCAGGACGGCGTCCCCCGCCCGCACGCCGGTGACGTCCTCGCCGACCGCGTCGACCACGCCGGAGGCCTCCAGCCCGGGGACGTGGGGCAGCTCGACGGGGAAGAGCTCCCGCAGCGCACCGCTGCGGATCTTGTGGTCGAGGGCGTTGACGCCCGCCGAGCGCACCGCGATCCGCACCTGGCCCGGTCCGGGCACGGGCGGGTCGACGTGGACGAGCCGCAGGACGTCGGCGGGGCCGTGGGCGTCGAAGGAGATCGCCTTCATGGTCATGTGATCACGATCGTCGACGCGGCGGCATTCGTCGCCCCGGCATGCCGGACGGCCGCGCCGGGCCCACCCGGGGAGCGGCGCGTCCCGGGTACCGGCGGGCGCCGCCGGGCCCTGCCCGGCGGTATCCGGCGAAGAGCCGCCGGAAGTGGGTCAGCCCGCCTCGCGGAAGAAGTCGACCAGCAGCATGTCGCGCGTGCCGGTGCGGGCGCCGACGGCCGGGCGGACCGGCGAGACGCCGTGCAGGACCCGCCGGTCGTCGAGGACGATCGTCTCCAGCGGCGCGGTGAGACAGGTCCGGTAGAGGGGTTGCCGCCGCAGGTCGTACAGGCACGACTCGGCGCCCCGCACGTCCCGGCGGCCGATCAGGACCTGGGCGACGTACCAGTGTCCGTCCTGGTGGACGCCCTCGGGCGCCGGGTGGCCGTCGAGGCCCTCGCTGGCGGTGACCCGGATCTGGTGCACGCCACAGGTGTCGATGCCGGCCCGCGGGCCGGGGAGGTGGTCGCGCAGCGTGCGTATCACCGTGTGCAGGGCGGGGCCCGCCGCCACGGCACCGGCCAGTGGTGCGAACATGCGGTCGACACCGCCGTTCACCTTGTTGACGTCCTTGCCCTGGAAGAACGCGGTGTGCGGCAGCGGCTCCAACTCCTCGCCGCGCAGCCGGAACCGGCCGTACCGGCGGAACCGGTACGGGGTGGCGGTGCCCAGGTGCGCGTCGGCGGGCAGGTCGTTCCAGGACTCGGTGAACTCCGCGACCGCCTCCCCGGGCAGCCGGCCGAGTGCGCCGGCCAGCAGTTCGGGGCCGGTGTGGAGGAAGGGCGGCCGGTCTCCGGCGCGCTCGTCGCGGGAGGGTGTGCCGGGGCAGTCGGGCACGCTCAGTGGCACGTGGCTCATGTTGTCCTTGCCTTCGTACGGTCCTGGTTGTTTGGATCTTGGTCGAATCCTTGTGGGTACAGGTCGATTTTCGGTCGCGCGGGCGCCTCGCGGGTAAAAATGCTGCCATGGCGGCAGCGCCTTTCACCGTCCCCGGTTCCCTTCCCGGGCCCGCCGCACCGGTGTTCGTCGTCTCGCTCCACGACGTCGCCCCTGGGGTTTGGGGCCGTCCCGCCGCCGGCCAGCCGATCCGGACGCCCATGGCGTCCGGGCGACGCTGCCGCTCGTGCCGGGGCCGTGGCGCGGGGCACGGCTGCCCGACGACCCGGCGCTGGTGCGGTGGTTGCACGCCGCGCGGGAGCGCGGGCACGAGCTCGCGCTGCACGGGTACGCGCACGAGGGCGTGCCCGGCGGGCCGTTGCCGCGCCGGTGGGCCAACGCCGTGCCGGCCAGGGGCTGCGCGGAGTTCTGCGGGCTGGACGAGCCGGCGGCGTCCGCGCGGCTGCGCGCCGGGCCGGCGGCCCTGGCCTCGGCCGGCATCGGGCCCGAGGGATTCACGCCACCGGGGTGGCCGGCGTCGCCGGGGGCGGTGGCGGCCCTGCGTGGGCCGGGCCTGGAGTACACCACGAGCGTACGCGATCCGCGGACCGGGGCCCGGCAGCGGATGGTGGCGCTCTCCCATCGCCCCGGCGGGGCCGGGCGAACGGGCCGGCGCCCGGCTGATGCGGACGGCGGCCCGCCCGGTGGGCCCGGCGGGGCCGGCCGTTCCGCATCGCCCTGCACCCCGCCGAGCTGTCCCGGCCCGGGCTGCGCGCGCGTGCGCCGGAGGCCGTCGACGCCGCGCTGACGGCGGGGGCGCGTCCCCGGACGTACGCCGAGCTGGTGCGGTCGGCGCGGCGGGGCACGAGCGGGCGCTGGCGGTCCCGGGCCGCCGGTGGCGGTACCCCTCGCCTGTCCGGCGGATCGCGGTGACCGCGCCGGTTGCGGTGGGCGCACGGGCATCGCAGCGGCTCGACGCCGACGCGGCGGACGCTGCTTCTCCCGCCGCGACGGCGGACAACCACGACCGCAGCGACCGGCGGTGTCCGCATCGCCGAACAGGGCCTCGGGCCGCGAGTACATGCGGCCGGAGGGGCACGACACCGCGCCGCACCTCGCAGTCGGCCCCCTCGCGGCAAGCGGAACGGCCCGCCCAGGCGGTGCGTGGGCGGGCCGTGCGGTGGGAGTGTGTGGCGCCGCGTCAGCGGGCGGCCGTGGCCGCCCGCGTGTCCGCTTCGGTCCGCTTCTCGCGCGCCGGCCGGGGCGCGAGCACGCGCTCGGCCAGCTCGCCGAAGATGAGACCGAAACCGGCCCACAGCGTGCACTGCATGGCGAGCGCGGCGAGCCTGAACCTCCACAGCACCGTGGCCGGGAAGTCCTCGGGCACCTCGTCGACCGCGGGCAGGAAGAGGTACGCCAGGGTGACGGCCGCCACCAGCGCCGCCACCGCGGCCACGGTCGCGTACCACCCGCCGAGGCGCGGAGCGAGCCGCTTCCCGAGGATGACCGCGCCGACGCTCAGCAGGACGCTGAGCACGATCATCAGGAAGTAGAGCGTGGTCCGCTTGCCGATGGTGTCCGGTTCGCCGACGGACGGCGGATTGGCCGGGTACTTGAGGAAGGGCACGACGTAGACGGCCACCAGCGCGCCCAGCGAGACCAGGAGCGCGGTCGCGCGCGGACCGAACCGGCCGACGCGGCCCAGCGCCACGCAGTAGGCCAGGGCGGCGATGCCGCCCACGGCGACACCGTAGAGGAGCACACCGGTGGCGAGCCCGGCGGTGGACTGGAGCGTGC
Organism: Streptomyces sp. NPDC049577; assembly: GCF_040675635.1. Taxonomy (NCBI): domain Bacteria; kingdom Bacillati; phylum Actinomycetota; class Actinomycetes; order Kitasatosporales; family Streptomycetaceae; genus Streptomyces; species Streptomyces sp. NPDC049577. The sequence continues at coordinate 5,775 of NZ_JBFAPH010000186.1, read as the reverse complement.
GGCTGACCAGTTCCTCGCCGTGCTCGTGGCTGTGGGCCTCCTCGAAGGCGATGGCGGCCTTCACATGGGGCTCACCCAGCAGGTAGGCCACGGCGAGGGCGAGGAGGCCGGCGGCGAGACCGGCCAGCATGCCGCGTACGAGCAGGGCCCGTACGGAAACGTGATTCACGGGACGCATCTCCTGCCGTGCCGTCAGTGGCAGGGGAAGCCGAGGAGGTGGCGTCCGTCGTGCACCCACTCGTGCACGCCCTCGCCGGAGATGACCGAGGTGGCGCCCTGCTCGGCGCCGATGAAGTAGAGCAGGACCAGCATCAGGATGCCGGCGAAGACCGCCCAGGGGGCTATGGCCTTCAGGGAGATGGGGGCGACGACCGGCGCGGCGGTGGCGGGGTCGGCGGCGGGCACGACGGACTGGGCCATGGCGGAAACCTCCTGCAGGGAAACACGCGTCCCGTTGTACGGATGGCGGACGACGATGCCGGGTCTGACTCTCCTGCCGCCGCCCCGACAGCCGCCGGGGCACACCTCAGGTTCACAGTGGCGCGACCGTGCCGGATTCTCACCGGACTTCCGTCACACCGTCGTCATGCATCCGGGACCGTACCGTAGGATTCGGCCATGGCGCTACGGCGTGGCGGTGCGCACACCCGGCGTACGCCGGCGCCGGCGCCCGTGGTGTGCTGGATTCCATGACCCTGCGTGTGATGCTGATCTCCCCCGCCGCCGGTCCGGCGCTGCGCGCGGCCCGCTTCGACGACGGCTCCCCGCTGGACGAACCGGGGATCCGGCGGGCCCGCGAGGCCGCGGGAAGCGTACCGCGCGCGGCGCGGGTGCTGACCGCGCCGTCGGCGCGGTGCCGGGGAACGGCGGAGGCCCTGGGTCTGGCCGCGGACGCGGCGGACGCGCCGGCGGACCTGGACGTCGGCCGCTGGCGCGGCCGTTCGCTGGAGGAGCTGACCGCCGGGGAGCCGGCGGCGGTGGCGGCGTGGCTGTCCGACCCCGGGGCCGCGCCGCACGGCGGGGAGTCGCTGCGCGATCTGCTCGCCCGGGTCGGCTCGTGGCTGGACGGGCTGCCGCCCGAGGAGGGCCGGGTGCTGGCGGTGGTGGAGCCCGCCGTCGTGCGCGCGGCCGCCGTGCACGCCCTGGGGCTGCCGCCCGAGGTCTTCTGGCGTCTGGACGTCCCCCCGCTCACCCTCACCGAGCTCACGGGGCGGTCCTCGCGCTGGAACCTGCGCTGCGGCCGCCCGCTGGCGTAGGGACGCCGGAACCCGGCCCGCCGCCCCCGGCCGGGAACGGGAACGGGGGCCGCGTCGTCCCAGCCAGTGTGGCCCGATTGCGCACGGCGCCGAGTGCCGTCCGCACCGGGAGGTCGGGGGGCGTGCGGGATGGAAACGGAGAGGCGAACTCCACTGCTGGCCGGGCGATATCGGCTCGTCGACCGGCTGGGCAGCGGCGGCATGGGCGTCGTGTGGCGGGCGATCGACGAGGTGCTCGACCGCGAGGTCGCGGCGAAGGAGGTCCGCGCGCCGGAGCATCTGCGCGAGGAGGACGTACGGGTCCTCTACGCGCGGTTGAAGCAGGAGGCCCGGGCGGCGGCCCGGGTCAGCCACCCCAATGTGATCACCGTGCACGACGTGGTGGAGCAGCACGGCCGGCCCTGGATCGTGATGGAGCTGGTGCGCGGCCGGTCGCTCGCGGACGTCCTGGAGACCGAGGGGGTGCTCTCGCAGAAGGAGACCGCCCGCGTGGGCGCGGCGGTGCTGCGCGGCCTGCGCGGCGCCCACGCGTCCGGAGTGCTGCACCGGGACGTCAAGCCGGCGAACGTCCTGCTGGCCGACGGCGGCCGGGTGGTGCTGACCGACTTCGGCATCGCGCTGGTCGAGGGCTCGGGGACCCTCACCCGGACCGGTGACCTGATCGGCTCGCCGGACTACCTGGCCCCGGAACGGGCCCTGGGTGAGCGCCCCGGGGCCGCCTCGGACCTGTGGTCCCTGGGCACGACGCTCTACGCCGCGGTGGAGGGCGTCTCGCCCTTCCGGCGCACCTCGGCACTGAGCACCCTGCAGGCGGTGGTGCAGGACGACCCGCCGCCGCCCCGGCGGGCCGGGCCGCTGACGCCGCTCCTGGAAGGGCTGCTGCGCAAGGACCCGCGGGAGCGGATGGGTTCGGCGGAGGCGCTGGAGCTGCTGGACGGCGTGGCGACCGGCCGCATCACCGAGGCACCCGGCCCCGCGCCGACGCCGGCGCCGGGGGGATACGTGCCGACGGCCCCCGCATGGACGCCGCACATCGCGGCCTCGGCGTCCCCGGCATCCCCGGCGACGCCGTACACGCCGTCCGCCCAGCCGACGCCGTCCCCCCGGCCGACGCCGACGGAACCCGCGACGCCGGCGGGACCTGCGGGGCCGGGGCGCGGGCCCGGGCCGGCCCGGCGGAGGGCGATGTGGGTGCTGGTTCCCGTCCTGGCCCTGTTGCTGATCGCCGGGGGGATCGCGGCCGCGGTGTACGGCCTGCGGGAGAGCGGCAGCGGGCAGGCACCGGGCCCCTCGGAGAGCGTGTCGGCGCCCGCCACGCAGACGGACGAGCCGACGGACGGCCCGAGCCCGGGCACGGACCCGACGGGGTACGGGGAGAGCACACCGACTCCCACGGCCGAGGAGACACCGAGTCCGACCCCGGAGCCGACCGGCACGTGCAAGGGCGGCTGGGTCACCTCCTGCTGACACACGGACGTACGGACGAAGCAGCTACCCAACGAATCGGGGGTGTGTGGTGCGGCTGAATCCTGTCGCGCGTCTCGCCGTGTGGGCGAGCGCGACCGCGATGCTCGGCGCGGCGGTCCTGACGGGCTGCTCGTCGGGCGACGACACGGAAGGAAAACCCGGGAAGAAGACCGCGAGCATCGCTCTGGAACCGGCGGGGGTCGTCGCCCCCGGCGCGTTCGTCAGCGCTCCGGCGACGGACCTCCAGGGCGTGCGGCCCGTGTCCCGGTCCGGCGGCCAGGTGGCGGGGGACTCCCGGGGCGCGTTCGGGGGCACGCACGGGGCGACCCGGTGCGACAAGGCACGGCTCGTCTCCGAGATCACGGCGGACCGCCTCAAGGCTGGGGCCTGGGCCAAGGCACGCGGCATCGCGGTCGGCGACATCGCCCGGCACATCGACGGGCTCACCGAGGCGGCCCTGGTGCGCGACACCCTCGTCGAGAACCACAACTACCAGGGCGAGGGCCGGATCACCGCCTATCTGTCGGTACTCCAGGTGGGCGTGACGGTCCTCGTGGACGGGTACGGGCAGCCCGCGGTCAAGTGCAACTGCGGCAATCCGCTGGGCGAGCCGGACACCACCATCGACACCGCCGGCTCGACCTACAACGGGCGGCGCTGGGACGGCTTCAGCAGCACCGCGGTGGCCGTCATCACGCCGCGCCCCGAGGAGAAGGGCCGCATGGACCGGATACCCCTCGTGGACCCCTACCACCCGGACAAGGGCTTCGACCGGCAGACCGGGAGCGACGGGTCGAAGGACACCAGCGTGGTCCCGGTGAGGATCCCGACCGGGGGGCCGTCCTCGACCGCCCCGCCTTCCGGAACCCCGTCCGGCACTCCTTCGGGCCCGGCCTCGGGGTCGGCCTCGGGTTCGGCCTCGGCGGGCAGCGGTTCGCCGTCGTCCCCGGGATCCCTTCCGGGGTCGTCCGGTCCGGCGTCGGGCGCTTCGGCGGGAGCGTCGGGCTCGGGGGCCGGGGCCTCCTCGGGCACGGCCGGATCCTCGGCCGGCTCGTCGCCGGGTTCCTCGTCGGGTTCCTCGTCGGGGTCGTCCGCGGGGTCCTCCCATGCCTCCTCGCCCTCGTCCGGGGGGACGGGGTCCGGTGGTTCGGGCGGCTCGCGCTCGAAGGAACCGACCGGCGGCACGCACGCCACCGGGGGCCGGGAGACCGCCCGCGTCGAGCCCACGCGGCCCGTCGCCCCGGCGACTCCGCCCCGGCAGTCGTACGGGGCCGGGACCACGGCGGGTACGGGCGGGAGCGGCGCGCGGAACTCGCAGGCCGCTACGGCCGGCGGGCACGCCACCGGCACCGAACGCTGAACGTTCCCCCGGAGCCGGCCGGGAGCCTCCCACCACCCCCGTCGGCGGGAGACTCCCGGCCCTCCTGGTTCTCGACTCCAGCGAATCGCACCGGGATACACAACCGATGAACGAACGCTGCACATTCCCCTCAAGGACCGGAAGAATCCGGGAGGATGACATCGGGCCACTCGCCGAAACGCCACAAATGGGTGATGGCGCGGGCGACGGCCCGTGAGAACTCGTCGGTGACGCCGCCGGGATCGCCCCCGGCGGCGGCCACGTCGTCCAGGAAACGCCCCACCGCCGCGCGTCCCAGCCGGCCGACGACGGTGTCGTGATGGAGCCGGACCTTGCCGGTGGCCCGCAGTTCCCGCTCGTCCCATCCCGTCAGCCGTGCGGAAAGGGCGACGAATCCCGGATACTCGCCGGAGGTGTCCCCGGACCCGGTATGCCGTGAATCCATCCTCATCCCCCCGTTGACGGGCTTCTACGGTTCTACCGGACTTCTCCCCGCCCTCACCAGGTGACCGGAAGCCGCTCCGGGCCGCGCACCGGTGTGCCGTCGCGCCACCGGACGGGCTCCGGCGGCCCGGCCGCGCGCAGCGCGGGAAAGCGCCGGAGCAGGACGGCGAGAACGGTCCGGGCCACCAGCCGGACCAGGCCCGCACCGGGGCAGCGGTGCGCGCCGTGCCCGAAGGAGAGCTGGGGCGGGCCCTCGCGGGCCAGGTCGAGTTCGCGGGGGCGGTCGAACGCGGCGGGGTCGTGGTTGGCCACCGAGTACGCGAGGTGGACGGTCGCGCCCGCCGGAACGCGGGTGCCGCCGATGTCCAAGTCCTCGGTGGCGGCCCGGACGGCGCCGGGGCCGTCGGCGTGCGGGAGCCGGCGCAGCAACTCCTCGACGGCGAGGGTCAGCAGTGCGGGCCGGGCGCGCAGCCGGGCCAGCTGCTCCGGGTGGGTGAGCAGCAGGTGGAGCATGGCGCCGGTGCCGTCGCGCAGGGCGTGGGCGGTGCCGCTGTGGATCCGGACGGCGAGGGAGACGGCCTCCTCCGTGCCCAGCTCGCCCTGGACGGTGGCCTCGGCGAGTTCGCCCGCCAGGTCGTCGCGGGGTTCGGCGCAGCGGCGCTGGAGGAGTGCGGTGAGGTAGTCGCGCAGTTCGGCCCCGGTGTGCTCGCGGTGGTCGCGGCCGGTCCACTCGGCCACGCGGCGGCGGTCCCGCTCGGGCACGCCCATCAGTTCGCAGGCCACCGTGAGCGCCAGCGGTTCGAGGAGGCGTGCCATCAGATCGGCGGGGCGGCCGTGTCGCTCCAGCTCGTCGGCCAGGGCGTCGGCGGCCCTCAGGGCGCGGGTGCGCAGCCGGTCGCGACCGTGGGAGGCGCCTGCCGCCGTGCCGGCCCCGGACATGGCCTGGCGCACCCGGCCGAGCGCGAGGGCGGCAGCGGGTCCTGCGGGCCGGCCGAGCGGGATGTGCGGGAGGGGCCGCGGGGGTGACGGGCCGTCCGGGGCCTGCCGGGTGCACCGCGGGTCGGACGTGACGCGGACGACGTCGTGGTAGCGGGTGACGAGCCAGGCGTCCCCCGCGTCCCCCGTTCCCGGGCCGGACGGCCGGACGCGTGCGGGCGGTCCGGGCTCCGGCGGCTCGGCCGGCCGGTCGCCGGCCGGCCCGCAGCGCGCGGACGGCTGTTCCGACACGGATTCGATCGTCGTCATAGG
>NZ_JBFAPH010000185.1:0-13251 GCF_040675635.1 Streptomyces sp. NPDC049577 | reverse complement strand
CGGGATGAGCGCGGTGCGGGCTCCCGTGGCGGCCAGGGCTGCGGCCAGCGGCTCGAGGCCCATCCCGGCCCAGAAGCCGACCGGCTTCGCCATCACGCAGAACGCGCCGGCGACGCAGAAGCCGATGAAGGCGATCGTGACACCGGTCCAGGCGGCCGGGGTGTGGCCGTGGTCGCTAGCCGACATGAGTTTGACTCCTCGTTGCTGTGTCGCGCCTTCGGGCGCGGAGATCCCTCAAGGTCCTCGGAAGGTCATTCTTCCCGACGCGCCCGGGCGGGATCGCGCTGGGGTGGGCGTGTTCAGCGCCCGGTTCCGCGCGTGGGGTCCTCGCCGCGGTCGAGGGCCTTCCACAGCTCCTCCGGCCGGTCCGGGTCGGGGGCGGTGCGGACGCGGCGCGGGCGGGGGGCGCCGTCGCGCTCGTAGCGGCCGGACATGGCCGGCCAGCCGCTGCCGTAGCGCAGGGCCAGCAGGCCCGCGAGGAAGAGCAGCACGCCACCCGCGAGGGCGACCCAGGGCCAGGCCGTGTGGGTGACGTCCGCGATGCCGGCGTGCGCGAGGCCGGTGACCTTGGCGGCCTTCTCCTCCAGCGCACCGGTGTCGGAGGCGCCCGTGGCGGAGGCGGCGGCCACGCCGGCGCCGCTGAGGGCGAGCAGCGCGGAGACGATCCTGCGGCCGGCGCCGCGCACGGCGAAGACGGCGACGAGCGCGGCGAGCCCGACCACGGCGAGTGCGGTGGGCAGGCCGGTGACGTCCTGGCCGCTGGCCTGCTGCGGCAGGGCACCGCTGGCGACGGCGGCTGTGCCCTCGGCCCAGGTGCGGCCACCGGCCAGCAGGGTGAGCGCGGCTCCGGCGGCGCCCAGCAGCAGGGCGGCGCCGACGCTGCGCCGGCCGGCGCGCCGCTCGCGCGGGGCGGCCTCGGCGTCGTGGGGGCGGGGGTGGGGTACGGCTGCGCTCACGCCTTCCACTATCCCCTGCCCGCTCCCCCGACGTGCGAGCGGCCCCCCGCCTTCGTCAGTCCCCCAGGCGGTTGGCGGTATGGACCGCGCGCAGCACCGCGGCCGCCTTGTTGCGGCACTCGGCGTCCTCGGCCGCCGGGTCGGAGTCGGCGACGACGCCGGCCCCGGCCTGGACGTAGGCCGTGCCGTCGCGCAGCAGCGCGGTGCGGATGGCGATGGCGGTGTCGGAGTCGCCGGCGAAGTCCAGGTAGCCGACGCAGCCGCCGTACAGTCCGCGCCGGGTGGGCTCCAGCTCCTCGATGATCTGCATCGCGCGGGGCTTGGGCGCGCCGGAGAGGGTGCCGGCGGGGAAGCAGGCGGTGAGCACGTCGAAGGCGGTGCGGCCGGGGGCCAGCCGCCCGGTGACCGTCGAGACGATGTGCATGACGTGGCTGTAGCGCTCGATCGACATGAAGTCGACGACCTCGACGCTGCCGGGCTCGCAGACCCGGCCGAGGTCGTTGCGGCCGAGGTCGACGAGCATCAGGTGCTCGGCGCGCTCCTTGGGGTCGGCCAGCAGCTCCTCGGCGAGCGCGGAGTCCGCCTGCGGGGTGGCGCCACGCGGGCGCGTGCCGGCGATGGGGTGCAGCAGGGCCCGGCCGTCCTCGACCTTGACCAGCGCCTCGGGGCTGGAGCCGACGACGTCGAATCCGTCGAACCGGAACAGGTACATGTACGGGCTGGGATTCGTCGCCCGCAGCACCCGGTAGACGTCCAGCGCGGAGGCCGTGCACGGCGTCTCGAAGCGCTGGGACGGCACGACCTGGAACGCCTCGCCGGCGCGGATGCGCTCCTTGATGTCCTCGACGGCCGCCTGGTAGTCGGGGCCGCCCCAGCGGGCGGTGTACTCGGGCAGCTCGGAGGACGGCAGCGCGGCGGGGTGGCTGGGCACGGCCCGGTGCAGGTCGGCGGCCATGGCGTCGAGCCGGGCGACGGCGTCGGCGTACGCCTCGTCGACACCCGTCTCCAGATCGTTGTGGTTGATCGCGTTGGCGATCAGGGTGACGGTGCCGCTCCAGTGGTCCAGGACGGCGAGGTCCGAGGTCAGCAGCATGGTCAGCTCGGGCAGGCCGAGGGTGTCCCGGCTGCCGCCGGGGTGCTCGCCGATCTTCTCCAGGCGGCGCACGACGTCGTAGCCGAGGTAGCCCACCATGCCGCCGGTGAACGGCGGCAGCCCGGCGCCCTCGATGAGGTCGCGCGGGGTGTGCAGCGCCTCGACGGTCGCGCGCAGGGCGTGCAGCGGGTCGCCGTCCGTGGGGACGCCGACGGGCGGGGTGCCCAGCCAGTGGGTCTCCCCGTCGCGCACGGTCAGCGTCGCGGCGCTGCGGACGCCGACGAAGGAGTAGCGGGACCAGCTGCGGCCGTTCTCGGCCGACTCCAGGAGGAAGGTTCCCGGGCGTTCCGCGGCGAGCTTGCGGTAGAGCCCGACGGGGGTGTCGCCGTCGGCGAGGAATCGGCGGACGACCGGGATGACCCGGCGGTCCTTGGCGAGCAGGCGGAACGTCGCGGCGTCGGGGGTGACGTCCCCGTGCGCGGTGGCGGAGATCATGGCGGCCATGCGCCGGAGCCTACTGGCCCTGCGGCCCGCTCAATGGCAGGAGCCGGTCGTCGAAGCAGGTCCGGGTGCCGGTGTGGCAGGCGGGGCCGGTCTGGTCGACCTTGACGAGGATCGTGTCCGCGTCGCAGTCCAGCGCCACGGACTTGACGTGCTGGACGTGCCCGGAGGTGTCCCCCTTCACCCAGTACTCCTGCCGGCTGCGGCTCCAGTACGTGCACCGCCCGGTGGTCAGGGTGCGATGCAGGGCCTCGTCGTCCATCCACCCGAGCATGAGCACCTCGCCGGTGTCGTACTGCTGCGCGATGGCGGGCACGAGCCCGTCGGCACTGCGCTTGAGCCGCGCGGCGATGGCGGGGTCGAGGGAGGATGCGGGGCTTGTCATGCGCCCATTCTAGGAACCGGCGATGCCCCGCCCCGGCCGTAAGGCCGCGAGCGGCCGCCGCGGCGGGAAAGGTGGGTCACGGCCGACCACGCCCCCGGCTCTCTTTTCCGCCGCAACGGCGAGCAACCCCGTACGGCCGGCCCGGCGGTGCCGACCGGCCGCGAGCGGCCGCCGCGGTGGGGTGTGCGCGGCAGGGAATCGCCGCGCACGGGGTGCGGGCGGGCGCCCGCGTCCGGGGGCCGGAAATGTCCGGGGGCCGGGCGGGATCGCCGTAGGGTGGGGGCCATGTCGACTCACGCTCAGCGCGAACGTCTGTTGCTCGCCGATCTGTTGGAGACCGTCGGCCCCGAGGCGCCGACGTTGTGCGGCGGGTGGAAGGCCCGGGATCTCGCCGCGCACGTCGTCGTGCGGGAGCGGCGGGCCGACGCCGCGGTCGGGCTGGTGATCAAGCCGTTGGCCGGGCGGCTGGAGCGGGTGCAGGAGGAGTTCGCCGCCAAGCCGTACGAGGAGCTGCTCCAGCTCATCCGGACCGGGCCGCCGCGCATGTCGCCGTTCGCGCTGAAGCAGGTCGACGAGGCGGCGAACACGGTGGAGTTCTTCGTGCACGCCGAGGACGTGCGCCGGGCCCAGCCGGACTGGGCGCCCCGCGAGCTGGACCCGGTGTTCACGGACGCGCTGTGGAGCCGGCTGGAGCGCACGGCCCGGATGCTGGGGCGCCGGTCGCCGGTGGGGCTGGTGCTGCGGCGGCCGGACGGCCGCACGGCGGTCGCCCAGCGCGGCGCGCCGGTGGTGACGGTCACCGGGGAGCCCGGTGAGCTGACCCTGTTCGCGTTCGGCCGTCAGGACGCGGCCCGGGTGGAAACGGCCGGTGAGGAGACGGCGATCGCGAAGCTGAGGGCGGCCGCGCTGGGGATCTGACGGAGCTGTCCGCCGGGCAGGCGCTGGGTGGGCAGCAGCAGGAACCGGTCGGGGCGCAGGGCGGCCGGAGAGCAGCAGGCGGGCGCCGGCCGTCCGGCGCCTCCGGTTTTCCTGGACCGGTTCTTGCCGTCCCCCTCGGGCAAGGGGCGAGACTGGATATTGAAGTCTCATCCGGAGGAAGGTGACCACCATGACTTTCCGGAGCACATCACCCCGCGACCCGCCGGCGGACGCCGCGTACGGCGGGCGTGTCGCGTACAGCACCTCCGTGACCGCCTACTCGGCCGGGCTTCTGCTGCTGCGCCTCATGCTCGGTCTGACCATGGCGTCCCACGGCACGCAGAAGCTCTTCGGCTGGTTCGGCGGGCACGGCATCGACGCCACGGCCGCCGGTTTCGCGCACCTCGGGTATCGCGCGCCCAAGGCCATGGCCGTGCTGGCGGGGCTCTGCGAGTCGCTCGGCGGGCTCGGGATCCTGCTGGGCCTGCTGACACCGCTGGCCGCCGCCGCCCTGCTCGGCGCGATGATCAACGCGCTGTGGGTGACCTGGGACGGCGGCTTCTTCGCCCCGAAGGGCGTGGAGTACACACTGCTGATCGCCGTGGCCACGGCGGCGATCGCCCTGACCGGACCGGGCCGCTACTCGGTGGACGCGTATCTGCCCGGCCTACGGACGTATCGGCTGGCGTACGGGGTGGGCGCGATCGTGCTCGCCGCGGTGGCGTCCTGCATCGTCCTGCTGATCTTCATGCGGTGAGCTCATGCGGTGAGCTCATGCGGTGAGCGCGTTGTCGACCAGGCGGAGAGCGGCCAGGGCCTGAGCCTTCCGCCCCTCCTCGTCCGTGCGCAGCGTGAACACCGCGGCGGCCACCGCCCGGCTCCCGTCCGGGGTGACGCCGCTCTCGGAGACGACGCCGAGATGGGTGCCGCCGTGGAACCAGACGCCGTCCCGGCTTCCGGCGACCGGGCGCCAGGCGATGCCCAGGCCGTAGCGGACGCCGGGTGCCGGGATCCAGTCGGGCGCGGGGACCGTTCGCTTCATGGCGGCGAGCTGCGCCGGGCGCAGCAGCCGGCCGCTCATCAGGGCGCGCAGGAAGGTGGCGAGGTCGCGCGGAGTGCTGATGATGCCGCCGTCCGCCCCGCCGCCCGTGGCGAGGGTGGTGTCGGTCGGCCGGTCGGCGCCGGGGAACCAGGTGCAGGCGGTGGCGGTGGGCTGCGGCACGTAGGGCGAGGTGCCCGGGGTGAAGGTGTGCCGGAGGCCGAGGGGTTCGATGACGCGCTCGTGGACGAGCCGGGCCCAGGGGTGGCCGGTGGCCGCTTCGAGGAGCATGCCGAGGACGACGTAGTTGGTGTTCGACCCAGAGACCCGGTTTCCCCAACGAGATGCTGCATGCGTGCTGGGGCCCTGTGTCCCAAACGGCCAGTTCGCCGGTGATTGTCTCGATCTCGGATTCCGCCACCTCGTCCCACGTGTGGCGCAAATGTGGTTCGGGACGAGAATCCCATACCTCCACGGAAACGGACGCCGTGTGAGTGCTGCCGGCACTCCTCAGGTCGATACGCATGGGGAAGGAATCCAGAAATATCCCAGCTCGTTTTTCGTCCGGGTAAGGGATAGGGATCATCTCATAATGAGATTCTTGGATCCCGAAGGATCGGTACTCCACATGGACATCGAGCTCTTGCCTGCTGAGTAGCGTTGCCACTTAGCTCTCCGATCGTGGGGCAGCTGCGTCTTCAGGTCGGACATCCGCAGCAGCTTCTTACTCTAGCCTGATGATGTTGAGAGGTCGGCGAAGTCAAGAGGCGCCCATCTTCCACCGGGCACCACCCTGTCCCTTATAATCCCATTGCTGAGCCAGTGCTCCATTTTGCTTACTACTGCCATCTATCTCGAGCGCCTTGCCGCTCCTCTCGTTTTCGAGAACTGTGCCTATGTAGTCATGCCATTGGGGATCCATTATGTCCAGCTTGCTCCAGATTTGAGTCTTCGCTCCGGGGACGCAATCCCACTGCTGGACAGGTGCACCATTATCGGTACGTGAATCGGCAACTTCAAGACACTTCTCACTGTTTGCATTCACGATCCTGAAGGTCTGTGCGCCCTCGGGCTTCAAAATCCAGTCGGCGCCGGGCTGCCCCACGCAATCCCACTGCTGCGCCCGGGCGCCGTTAGTGGTGCTCGATCCGTCGATTTCCAGGCACTTACCGCTCGAGTAATTGACCAACCGCATCTGATACGCGGACATACTCTGGTCGACGTCCACCATAAATGCGTCATCATACCCTTCGATGATGCGATTCTTGGTGTAGAAGCCTGCCAGGATCTGGCCTGCGGCTCCGTTCTGGTCGGCGTCTACCGGGAGAGCGGAATAGTTGTTAGGGCCTGGCGACCTCGTCCGGTCCTTGTCGTACTGGGCAGCACCTTCCATGGTGGTGGCAAACGGAAACTCGTCGCACTGGTTTTTCTTGCCCGGTATGCTCGACTGCGTGTAGTTGTCTCCGAAATACTTTACGCAGGCGGCGACCGCCAGGCTGGTATTTTTGTTGCGCCGGTCCATGTCGCTATAGAGGCGGTGCAGGGGAGTCACTTTATTGTTGCCGGGGAAGATTTTTTTCTGATTCGCCTTGGGGACGGTCTTATCGGGATCTGTGTAGGCCATCTTGATGTGCTCGGCGACGCCTCTTTCTGGAGCATCACTGGCCGTGCTGTAGTGCAGTGTCGGAATCATGCCAAATGTTGCGCCACCAGATTTCGTGGCGATCTCCGGCGCATTGTCCCACCGAAGAGGGAAGCCGTGGGGGAGCCTTCCAAGGTTGTCATCCGGGATGTTGTAGGGCGGGATCTTGAGGATGATATAAGGCCGATACACGGTGTAGACGGTGTCGGCCCGCCCGTCTCCTTGCCCTGGACGCACGGTCAGCAAATCCTTGAAGTGGGCAGGGTTCATAGTGCTCAGCCTGTCGTAGCTGATGTTGTCCTGCGGAAGGTCGTTATCGATGTCGGCCTGGGCGCTGCTTGGTGTCATGGAAGGTGGTTTCGAATTCACGATGATCAGCAATTTATCTGTCTGAGTGAAACCGATTCTTTCAAATTCCTGAAAGTCGTAGTCAAATCTGACCGTACGATCGTGCTTTCCGATGGCCCCTCTGACGAACACCCACATGCTCGCGGTGCCGACAGCTCCGCTTTTGTTCGTGAAGGTCTCGATTACCTTGGCCCCGGTGCACATCGAGAACCGCGAGGAGTTGTAGACCTCAGAGTTTCCTGCTGCAAGGTTGCGCTTGCACTCATCCACTGTCATGTAGTGGGAAGGCTCCGGGTATGTGCCGCCGGTTGCGGCAAGTGAACGCCGAGGGCCTGCAGGAGGTGCTTGGCTTGCTGACGGCTTCTCATCTTTCAAGTTGTCGGGCGCGAGTGGTCCAATCGCTTCTTTAGGGAGTTTGGGGATGCTCGCTTCCCGGGCCGCGGCCTCAAGCCTCTGACGCCCGTCTCCTCGATTCAGCTCCTCTAGGGAGGGCGTAGGGGTGTGAAGTGGCACCATGTAAGACTTGATTTGTATCTGATCGTCAGCTGCCGCAGTCGGCACCACCGCTGTAGACGCGGCTATGAAAGCCGCGAGCGCGGACGCTGCACGCAACCGGAATCTCCTGGTCCGTTTCACAGAACTTCCTCTCACCTAGTGTCGTGTGAAGAACGGTTACCATCATGCCTCAACCAAGATCAAATAGATGGCCAGATCAGATTTTGATGCAGAGGTGGATGACACGAGTTGCGGCAGTGCGCGCACCAAGTGCTCCGAGGCGCCATGACGACTGAGCTGCGGGCAGTAATCGACCCGCTGCTGGCTCCCCCGTGGAGAGGTGACAGGTGCGGGTCGGCAGGTTCTCGGACTCGGAAGGACTGGTTCATGTACCTTGCCAGCCGCGCGCTGGACTGCGGGTGGTGACGCTGGAGGACGTCGCCGGTTCGTGGGCTGGCTGAGGCCGCCGCTGCCGGCCGAGATGGGAGGGCCGCAGGTACTGCCTAGTGCTGTGACCGCATAGGTTCACCGGGTTGCTCGTTGTGCTGGTTGGAAGCGATGTCGCTTCCAACCAGTAGGGGAGGCGGGATGGCACCACCGGTCAGAGTCCGGAGGCTGACGGAGCAGGAGGGGCAGAAGCTTCAGCAGATCGTTCGGCGAGGTAGTACGAGCTCGGTGCGGATTCGGCGGGCGATGATGCTGCTGGCCTCGGCCGGCGGCAGCACGGTCCCGGTGATCGCGCGGCTAGTCCAGGCGGACGAGGACACCGTCCGGGACGTGATCCACCGCTTCAACGAGATCGGGCTTGCATGCCTCACCCCTCAGTGGGCGGGAGGCCGTCCCCGCCTGCTGAGCAGTGACGACGAGGACTTCGTCATCCAGACGGCCACCACCCGCCCGACCGTGCTGGGCAAGCCCTTCACCCGTTGGTCGGTCCGCAAACTTGTCGACCACCTGCGCCGGAACATGACCAGGCCCGTCCGGATCGGCCGCGAGGCCCTGCGGTGCTTACTGACCCGCCGGGGGATCACTTTCCAGCGAACGAAGACCTGGAAGGAGTCCCCGGACCCGGCCTTTGATGCCAAGCTGGAGCGAATCGAGTACGCGGTCAACGAGCGTCCTGACCGCACATTCGCCTTCGACGAGTTCGGGCCACTGGGCATCCGCCCCACCGCCGGCTCCTGCTGGGCCGAACAGAGCCGCCCCGACCGGCTGCCTGCCACCTACCGCCGCACCCACGGCATCACCTACTTCCACGGTTGCTACTCCGTCGGCGACGACAAGCTGTGGGGTGTCAACCGGCGCCGCAAGGGCATCGACCACACCTGGGCCGCCCTGCGGTCGATCCGAGCAGCCCGCCCGGACGGCGGCCCGATCTACGTGATCCTGGACAACCTCTCCGCCCACCTGAACTGGAAGATCCGCAGGTGGGCGGCCAGGAACAAGGTCGAGCTGTGTTTCACACCCACCTACGCGTCCTGGGCCAACCCCATCGAGGCTCACTTCGGGCCGCTGCGGCAGTTCACCCTCGCCAACTCCCGCCATCCGAACCACACCGTCCAGATCTGGGCCCTGCATGCCTACCTGCGCTGGCGCAACCAGAACGCCCGCCACCCCGACGTCCTGGCCGCCCAACGCCGCGAACGCGCACGCGTCCGCAGCGAACGAGGTCTCCGCTGGGGCGGCAGGCCACTGCCGGCCGCAGCCTGACCCCGCTCAACCCGGCGAAGTCACAGCATTAGTCGTCGAACTCGAAGCCCGAAGCCTCCGCACGGGCAATGATGTCGCGGACTGCCTCGGGGCTCGTGATGACGGATTCGACGGCCGTCTTGAGTCGCGCGAGGTCGCTCGAACTGCCGACCGCGCAGAACATGCCAGCCTCGCTGTCGAAATCGACGTGCTCGGCAATATCCGGCCAGGCAAACCGCACGAGACCCTCCCAGAAGTACCCGTTCGGCTCATGCCCGGCGGCAACTACTGCGGCATCGGCAGCCAGGCCGCCGGCATCCAACGTCAGCGAGTGCTCGCCATCGAAGTCATGGAAGTGGATGGTCACGGCGCGATCGTCTCACCCCAGCACGCGAACCGTTCGTCCGGTCCCTCACAACTCTCGAACCCGGTGAACCTTCTCGGTCACAGCACTAGGCGGACGGAGCCGCCGGCCACCTCGCCGCCGGCCGCGCCGCCCTGGCCACTGCCCTCGGCGAGCTCGGCAGCGACGCGGCCCCTGAGAAAGGCGACCCCCGTTGATCGAAGCCATCCTGCGCGGCACACAAATCCGCCTCCCGGCTGGCACCGGCCAGCCGCGTGCCGAGGACCGGCGCCAGCTGCGCGAGCGCATCGAACGCGCCGAACAACGCCACACGGCCGCAGCCGGCACCTCCCGGGGCTGGCTCAGCCCGCGGTCCCCCGAGCTCGCAGCCCTGAACCGCCCGCTTCCCGGGCAAGTCGCCGCCGTCCGCTCACTCAAACGCCGGGCGCATCGGGACATCGGGGCCCTGTGCCGCTACACCCTCGACGTCCCCGGCGCCAGCCAGCGGGCCGGCCGCTTCGTCGTCGCCGAATACCCCACCGACCCGGTCGGCGCCCGGGGCCGGGGCTGCATGCTTTGCCTTACCAGCGGTCCTGGCGATGGCTCCCGCTTTTGGTGGCGCTACGCCGCCGGCATCGGCGACAGCACCGCCGCCTACCTCCTCTTCCTCGACGCCCTCCTGCGCGGCGAGCACGACGAAGCCCTCCACTGCTACGAGGCTCTGGACGCCGCCGGATTCCTGTGCGACCCCGACCTCGACCCCGAAGCCTCCATCCGGGCCACGAGAACCTGGCGGCCTGCGCTGGGCGTTCCCGAGGGGTACCTTCACGACGTCTCCGACAAGGAGGTCGCCACCCTCACCTAAGGGCCGCATCACCACCGGCCAGCCATCGCGGGCGCGGGAAGACGTCGGCCCATGTACGGACTGCTATTGCGGCCAGGCGGCGGTGCTCTGGTCGAAGTCCTCCTTGTAGGAGTGCCGGAGCGCGAGGTCGGATGGGGCCGGCTCCGGGTGCACCGGTGGCTCCTGCGGAGCGGCCCACAGCTGGATCAGGTGGCGCTCGCCGCGGTTGCCGACGCCGGGTTCGGGGTCTGGGGTGTGGCAGTACAGGCGCATCCGGATCCACGCCGGTACCTGGTCGGTGGGAAGCGTGAGTGGGCCGTCGTCGGGTTCGACCTCTTCGAAGTCGCCGCTGCCGAGGATGTAGAGGGTGGGGGTCTCGGTGGCGTGGAGGCTGATTTCTTCTGCCGGACCCCAGCCTGGGCCGGTCTCGGGTGGGGGCGGCTCGTCGTGGGTCTGGATGGCGATGGTGATGGCGCCGGTATCGGTGTCGGTGAGGATGTGCGCCGTGTCGCTCCCGATGGGCCCGCACCGCCAGCCGTACGGCCACTCGGGCGGCCACTCGTATTCCTCGCCGAGTGCGAGGAGGTAGCCGTACTCTCCGGTCTCTGGCGTCAGGGTGGTCTCAGCGATGATCACGGTGGTCTCCCTCACGCAGGAGGGCACCCCCGGCTTTGGGGGTGCCCTGTGTTGCCGTTCGCTCCAGCCTGCCGGACGTCAGGCGATGACGAAGAACGGGTCGTTGTCCATGACGTGCATCGGACGGCGCCAATTCGTGATGCGCGCGCCTTGGGTGTTGTTCTCGTTCGGGCTCACCCACGTCGTCTCACGCTGCGGAGCCGGCAGCTTCTTGCCGCCCTCGTAGGTGGAGGCGAACGGGTACTCGTCACAGTACGTGCGCCCCACCCGCTTCATCTCCGGCGGCGCGGTGCGCCCGCCGCAGACCGCCCGACGGTTGTCGTTCTTCTGCTTGGTGTTGATCATCCAGTGCAGCGGCTTGCCGCCGTTCGGGTCACCGTAGTGGCCACCGCGGGCGCGGAGCGTGCGGATCCCGTCGTCGATCCACGGGATACCCACCATCGACACCGCGGTCGGCTGGTCGGTCATGGCACAGCCGGAGGTGCCGTAGTAGTTGTCACACCGCCAGGTCGCCGACGGGTAGGTGGTCGAGCCGGGGACGTAGCCCACCTTGGTGTACTCGAACCTGTACCTGGTCTGGGTCTTGGCGTTGACGCGGCCCTTGCGCATGGCCCCCGTCGTGTAGGTGACGCTGCCCGACGAGGCCGTGTCCAGCAGGTGCGGGCTGTAGTGCGTCTTCGCGGTGGTGCCGTTCCCGGCCGTGGCATTGACGCTGACGGTGATCCCCTTGCCTTCACCGGTGGTGCTGGCCTTGGAGAGCTGGAACTTCTCGTCCCAGTCCGCCGACTTCGAGTGCAGCGTCATCGTGTGACGGGCGGTGAACGTGGCGGTGCCGACCTGACGGGGCACGCCGTTGATGACACGGATGACCTTCAGGCGCAGGGTGACCCATTCACATTCGCTGAACCGGTTGATCGAGATCATGTTGATCTTGCAGGTGGCGTTCGCCTGCGGGGTCGCCACCACCCCCGCTGTCGTGGACGACGGGGCGGTCTCCACAGCCATCGGGGCGATGTCGGCCTGGATCAGTGCCGGGGCGGCCGGCTCAGGCACAGCCGCCTGCGACGACGCCGCGGCCGGTATAAGCAGTCCGGCCGCTAAGGCAGAGATGGTGAGACTTCTGACGATTTGTGCTCGCAAGACGTTTCCCCCTTGCGCCGTGCGACTCCCGTGGGCCGTGTTGCCCTTGGTGGGGCGCGACGCAGCCAACGAGCGTACGCACGAGGGCAGTTGCGGGAACCGCCCTTACGGCACAGTGGCCGAAAATGGTCGGCACCGGCTGCCGGCATCGCCGGCTCCGACGCAGGCGACAGAACCTCTCGGTCACCAGCATCCACCGCGCGCTCGCCGAGCATGCCGGGCGCGAGGCATACCCCGAAGCCGCCGCGCGGAGGCGGGAGCGGTCCGGCGGTCGGCGCTCATCGCCGATCGCCGCGTGGCTGCGCGAGCGCACCGGCGGCCTGCGGCTGGTGTTGTGCACCTTCCGGTCGGCGTTGCGCCTGGATGAGGCGCTGCGCAGTACCGGCCCGCTGGAATCCTCCGCCACCAGCTCGGCCATCACCAAGACGATCGTCATCGGCTCCCGCCTGCCCCAGGCGGCTGTGAAGACCCGCCCCTTCCACGCATGCCCGCCGTGGGGCGCGGCCGCAGCTCCTCGGCGAGCCCGCGGGCCTGGGCCGGTGAGAGCGGCGTCGTCCGCCCGATGAACGGCAAAACGCCGTCGGCGGCCGGATTGCTGAAGACCACTTCGCCTTCGACGCTGTGCTCCGCCGTCGTCGGCACGGCGGAGCGGGCACTGCGCAGCGCCGCCGCTCGCTGTCGGCGTGGCGAGCGGGCTGGTGCGTGCCGGGTTTAGCGCGCGGTTTCCATGTGTTCCTCGAGCTCTGCGGCGAGTGCGGGGTTGGGGCGGGGTACGCGGCCGTAGTCGTCGTCGGTGGCGGCTTCCAGGCGGCAGACGGCGTCGGCGATCTTCGCGTGGTCCAGGGCCCAGCTGAACATCCCGCGCGCCCCCAGCGCGGGATCGTTCACCTCCCCGCCTTGGTGCGGGGAGCGGTGGGGGGAGTCGAAGGCGGCGACTGTGGCGGCGATGACCTCCTGCGGCGTGGTGGGAAGGGGGGTGGGGGGTTCGGTGTCGATGTGCGGGTAGAGATCGCTGCCTGTGTGGTGGTGCAGGGCGAGTGCCTGGCGGTACCAGAAGCGGGCCATGTCGTGCTCGCTGTACTGCGCGTGGTGCAGGTAGAGGCAGTAGGCGGCCGTCGCGACGCCGGCGCCGGCGGCGAACTGCCACCAGAACTGCGCGCCGTCGCGCCGGTCGGACAGGTACAGCAGGCAGGCGAACGCTCGAGCTCGCCCCGGGACAACG
>NZ_JBFAPH010000184.1:0-13282 GCF_040675635.1 Streptomyces sp. NPDC049577 | reverse complement strand
GTCGCCGCGCATGCGTCGCAGGGCGATGCATCCGGATGCGACCGCCCAGATCCCCAGGGGCAGGATGAAGTAGACGGGAAGGATGCGGGCCTGCGCCGGAACGGATTCCGGAAGCAGGGGACCGCCGATGCCCAGGACAGCAGCGGTGCCCAGCATGAGTGACCAGGTGCCCGTCAACCGCGGGAGAGCCTCTTCTTCAACCTGATCGACCTGTTGCGCGGAACTCATGGTCCGGAGGCTAACGGCGGACGGCGAGTTCCGCCTGAGTACGGCTACCTAGATGGCGCGAGTAGCCGCGCGGAATCGGCCCTGGCCGCGATGGGCAGCTCGACTCGCGCGCCCTCCGCTGTCCGCAGGCCGTCAGCGGCGAGCGTCACCGTCAGTCCGTTTGACGTTTGACCATCTACCGGGCCCAAGCCAGCCTCGTGCCTGGTGAGGCTGACGCGCGAGACGAGAGCCGCGCAAGTGCGCTGCGCCTTCAGTTCTGCCAGGTGCCGGATCGCTCCGGACCAGGCCGGCCAGCCCTGCGGGCTACGGCTGGAGACGTACGGAGCGCGCGGTGACGGACCGTTGGAAGACGTTCAGCGACGCCCAGAATGACACTATGTGGTCGCCCGGTGATGTGTGGCATTCGGGTAGTGAGACCTCCGTACGACCGACCATCTGCACGCCGTCGTCCGCGTCAGCGTCGCCCTGGGCGCGGTCGTCGCGCCGCTGCTGGCCGCCGCGATCGGCCCGCACCGGGCCGAGCAGGGGGCGTTCGTCTTCGCGCACGGCGGCGCCGCGTTCACGCTGATGCTGGTCGGCGCGCTGCTGCTGCCCGTCGCGGCGGTCGTGCTCGGGAAGACGGACGACCGGCACGGCGTGACGTTCCGGCGCGACCTCATGGACGTGCTCAAGGGCGGCGACCCGGCGCAGGCGCCCTCGCCGACCGGCTTCTTCATCGCCTTCGAGGGCGGCGACGGCGCCGGCAAGTCCACGCAGGTCCAGGCCGTCGCGGACTGGATCCGCGCCAAGGGTCACGAGGTCGTCGTCACCCGCGAGCCCGGCGCGACCCCGATCGGCAAGCGGCTGCGGGCGATCCTGCTGGACGTCTCGTCCGCCGGCATCTCGGACCGCGCGGAGGCGCTGCTGTACGCGGCGGACCGCGCCGAACACGTCGACACCGTCGTCCGGCCCGCCCTGGAGCGCGGCGCGGTCGTCATCTCGGACCGCTACATCGACTCGTCCGTCGCCTACCAGGGCGCCGGCCGCGACCTCTCGCCGACCGAGATCGCCCGCATCTCCCGCTGGGCGACGGACGGGCTCGTGCCGAACCTGACGGTGCTCCTGGACGTGTCGCCGGAGGCCGCGCGGGAACGCTTCACCGAGGCGCCGGACCGGCTCGAGTCCGAGCCCGCCGAATTCCACCAGCGCGTGCGGTCCGGCTTCCTGGCACTGGCCGCCGCCGACCCGGCGCGCTATCTCGTCGTGGACGCCGCGCAGGCGCCCGAGGCGGTCACCACGGTCGTACGCCACCGGCTCGACCAGCTGCTGCCGCTCTCCGAGGCCGAGATCAAGGCCCGGGAGGAGGCCCGCAGGGCGGCCGAGGAGGAGGCCCGTCGCAAGGCCGAGGAGGAGGCCGCCCGCAGGGCCGAGGAGGAGCGCCTGGAGCGCGAGCGCCAGGAGCAGCTCGCCAAGCTGCGTGCCGAGGAGGAGGAGCGCAAGCGCCGCGAGGCCGAGGAGGCCGCCCGGCGCGAGGCCGAGCGCCAGGCCGAGGAGGCGCGCAAGCGCGCGGAGGAGGCCCGCAAGGCGGCCGAGGAGGAGCGTGCCCGCCGCGAGGCGGAGGAGCGCGCCCGCGCCGCCGAGCAGGAGCGGCTCCGCAAGCAGGCCGAGGAAGAGGCCCGGCTGCGCGCCGAGGCGGAGGAGCTCCGGCGCGAGAAGCAGCGCAAGGCGGAGGAGGCCCTGCTGGCCGCCGAGCGGGCCCGGTTGGCGGCCGAGGCGGAGGCGGCGGCCGCAGCGGAGGCCGAGGCCGGCTTCCCGGACGCCGGCTTCCCGGACGCCGGCTTCCCGGACGCCGGCTTCCCGGGGGCCGGGGACGCCCCGACGGTGGAGACGCCCAACCCCTCGCTCCACCGCGCGGACCCCCGCGAGGTCGAGTCCGCGCCCGGCACGGAATCGCGCGCGGACTCGGGCACGGCCGGGGGCGCGGACTCCGGCGCCGAGGACGAGACGGCCGTGCTGCCGCCTGTCTGGCCGCGTGTGGTGCCTCCCGCGCCGGCTCCGCGCGTCACCTGGGGCGTCGAGCCGGAGCAGGCCGGGCAGGTGGCGGACTCCGAGGAGACGGCGGTGCTCCCGAAGCCGGGCGCGCCCGGCGCGGAGGACCGGACGGAGGTTCTGCCGCCCGTTCGTGCGGAGGACCGGACGGAAGTCCTGCCGCCCGTGCGCGAGGAGGAGCCGACCGAGGTGCTGCCCCCGGTCCGTCCGGAGAACCCGGCGGACCGCGTGCCGGACTGGCTCTTCCGGCCCGAGGACGACGCTTCCGGGAATGCCTCCGGGAACGCCGCCGGGCGTGGGGGCGGCGCGGCCGCCCGGGCCGGCCAGGACACCGAGCGGACGCGTGAGCTGCCGCACGTCGAGCCGGGACCGGCCGGCGGCACCGGCCGCAAGTCCGCCCGCCGGCGCCGGCCGGAGTGGGCCGAGGAGGAGGGCCCCACCCTGGCCGACGAACTCCTCGGCTCCCGGGACACCTCCCGGGACGAGGGCAGACGCCCCGACGGCGGCCGCTAGGACCTGCCGGGCTGGGGCCTGTCGGGCGACGACCTGTCGGGCGGGCTCGTCGTGATCCGCCGGCAAGGCCCCGGCTGTCGGTGCGGTGGCCCACAATGGGAAGCCGCGAGACGAACGTGCGGAGGGCAGTCATGGCCGTGTGGGACGACCTGGTCGGGCAGGACCGGGTGACCGAGCAGCTCGCCGCTGCCGCGCGGGACGCGGACGCCCTGGTGACCGCGGGGGCGTCCGCCGACGCTCTCACCGGGTCGAAGATGACGCACGCCTGGTTGTTCACCGGCCCGCCCGGCTCCGGGCGGGCCACCGCGGCCCGGGCGTTCGCCGCCGCGCTGCAGTGCGTGAGCCCGGACCGGGCGCTCGGCGGCGCGCCGGGCTGCGGCTTCTGCGACGGGTGCCACACCGCGCTCGTGGGCACGCACGCGGACGTCGAAGTCGTCCGTACGGACCTGCTGTCCATCGGCGTCAAGGAGACGCGCGACCTCGTCCGGCGGGCCCAGCTGTCCCCGGCCGGCGGCCGCTGGCAGGTGATCGTCCTGGAGGACGCGGACCGGCTCACCGAGGGCGCGGGCAACGTGCTGCTGAAGGCGGTCGAGGAGCCCGCGCCGCGGACCGTGTGGCTGCTGTGCGCGCCCTCGTTGGAGGACGTGCTGCCGACGATCCGCTCGCGCTGCCGGTCCCTCACGCTGAGCACCCCGTCCGCCGAGGCCGTCGCGGACGTCCTGATCCGGCGGGACGGCATCGACCCGGAGCTCGCGACGCGTTCGGCGCGGGCCACGCAGGGGCACATCGGCCGGGCCCGCCGCCTGGCCACCGACGAGCGGGCGCGGGAGCGTCGCGCGGCCGTGCTGAAGCTGCCGCTGCGCGTCGGAGACATGGGCGGCTGCCTGAAGGCGGCGCAGGAGCTGATCGACGCGGCCGCCGAGGACGCCAAGCAGGTCGCCGAGGAGATCGACGCCAAGGAGACCGAGGAGTTGCGCGCCGCGCTCGGCGCCGCGGCCGGTACGGGCGGCCGGCTGCCGCGCGGCACCGCGGGCGCGATGAAGGAGCTCCAGGACAAGCAGAAGCGCCGCTCGACCCGTACGCAGCGCGACAGCCTCGACCTCGCCCTCGTCGAACTCACCGGTTTCTACCGGGACGTTCTGGCGATACAGCTCGGCTCGCGTGTCGCCCTCGCGAACGCCGACGTCCGTGACAGCCTGGAGCGCGTGGCCTCCGCGTCGGGGCCGGAGCGGACGCTGCGCCGTATCGAGGCGGTGCTCGACTGCCGCCGCGCGCTCGACCGGAACGTCGCGCCCCTGCTCGCGGTGGAGGCGATGACGGTCGCGCTGCGCGCCGGTTGAGCGGTGCGCCGACCGGTGTGCCGGGAGGAGTAGTACGGGACGGGGTGGGCACACCGCAGGTTGGGTGATTCCTCACTCGTACGAGGCCTAGTGGGCGCCAAGGCTGGCAATTTCGGGTATCGGCCCGGATACGCTCCGTATGCCGCGTAGTTCTACGTATGTCCTACGTATGCCTTATGCCCACCTGTCTCCACACAGAGGGATCAGCCGATGGACACCAGCCGCCTCGTCCGTACCTCGGGCACCCTCGCCGCGACAGCGGCTCTGCTGATCTCCGCCGTGGTGTCCGGAACGGCCTCCCCGGCCGGCGCGGTCGCGCCGGCCAGAGCGCGGGAGACGGGCAGCGGCGCCGAAGGGCCGAACACCTCGCCCGCGCTGCTGGACCTCCTGCTGACCGAGGAGCGCGGCACGGCGGCCGCTCCGGCCGCCACCGAGCCCCTGCCGACGGTCGACGACGTCGCCAACCCCCTCTCCCCGCCGCCGTCGGCCACCCTGAAGCCGCTCCCCGCCGCCGTGCCGGCGGCCCTGCGCCCGTACTACCGGCAGAAGCTGCGCTGGCACGCCTGCTCCGGCAAGGCGGCGCGCGGCTTCGAGTGCACCACCCTGCGCGCGCCCCTCGACTACGCCGCACCGCGCGACGGTGACGTCAAGCTCGCCGTCTCCCGCAAGAAGGCCGGTGGCTCCGGCAGGCACCTCGGCTCGCTTCTGGTCAACCCGGGGGGCCCGGGCGGCTCGGCGATCGGCTTCCTCCAGGAGTACGCGGCCGACAACTACCCCGCCCGTGTCCGCGACCGGTACGACATGGTCGCCATGGACCCGCGCGGCGTCGCGGCGAGCACGCCGATCAAGTGCCTGACCGACAAGGAGATGGACGCCTACGCCCGCGTCGACCAGACGCCCGACGACGCGACCGAGGAACGCCGGCTGATCGCCTCCTACAAGAAGTTCGCCGAAGGCTGCGCCACGCGCTCCGGCAAGCTCCTGCGCCACGTCTCGACCGTCGAGGCCGCCCGCGACATGGACCTGCTGCGCGCCGCCCTCGGCGACGACAAGCTGCACTACGTCGGCGCCTCGTACGGCACGTTCCTCGGCGCCACGTATGCCGGGCTGTACCCCGCCCGGGTGGGCAGGCTCGTCCTCGACGGGGCGCTCGACCCGTCCCTCGACTCCCGCCGGATCAACCGGGACCAGACCGCCGGCTTCCAGACCGCCTTCTCGTCCTTCGCCCGCGACTGCGACGGGCGCGACGACTGCCCCCTGCCGGGCGGCCCGGCCGTCGCGAGCGCCCGGCTCAAGCGCTTCTTCGACCAGCTCGACCGGCACCCCCTGGCCACCGGAAAGCCGCGCCCGCTCACCGAGAGCCTCGCCACCACGGGTGTGATCTCCACCATGTACGACGAGGCCGCCTGGCCCCTGCTGCGCAGGGCCCTGGCCTCCGCCATGGAGGGCGACGGCGGCTCGCTGCTCAAGCTGTCGGACGCCTACTACGAGCGGGACGGGCGCGGCCACTACACCAACCTCATGGCCGCGAACTCGGCCGTGAACTGCCTCGACCTCCCGCCCGCCTTCACCGGCGCGGCGGGCGTGCGCCGGGCCCTCCCCGACTTCGTCAAGGCGTCCCCCGCCCTCGGCACCAGCTTCGCCTGGTCGGCCCTGAGCTGCGCGTACTGGCCCGTCCCTGCCGTCGGCCGCCCCCACCGCATCCCCGCCCGGGGCGCCGCCCCGATCCTCGTCGTCGGCACCACCCGCGACCCCGCCACCCCCTACCCCTGGGCCCGCGGCCTCGCCTCCCAGCTCTCCTCCGGCCGTCTCCTCACCTACGACGGCGACGGCCACACCGCCTACACCCGCGGCAGCAGCTGCATCGACACCGCGATCAACTCCTACCTCCTCACGGACCACGCCCCGCCCGCCTCCCAGCGCTGCTCCTGACCTGCGCCGACCCCCGGCGGACGACCGTGTACGGAGCACCCCCGGAACCTGTGTAGACTTGGCCGCGCTGCTGATGCCGATCCCGGTACCAGGCAGTTTGCCGCCTTAGCTCAGTTGGCCAGAGCAACGCACTCGTAATGCGTAGGTCTCGGGTTCGAATCCCGAAGGCGGCTCCAGGAAAGTCCAGGTCACGTAGCCCGTGACCTGGACTTTTGCGTTGCTTGGGGTGTGGCGCGCCATACGGCCGGGATGCCGTGGGATGGATTGCGCGAACGATGCGTGAGTGGAGGGGCTTGGGGCCCCCACTTCTTGGTCTTCTTGCGGGTCTCACATGGCGGAGTCGTCGAGTGCTGTGATCCATGGCAGGCGAGCTGGTGCATGCCTCCGCAAGGTCCGATCCGCCGGCATGAACCCGTGGACGAGTTCGCACGGAGGAGCGCTCTTCAATCGGTGGCAGTCTCCGGCAAGAACTTCAGCAAAAGCCAGCAGCTTGCGTCTGGCTGGGTCCTCAAGTAGATGAGCTGCGGCCTTGGCGCCGACGCTGATCAACTTCGTGGTGCTGATCAACTCGTCCTTGGCAGCTGGATCACCATGTAAAAGGGCCGGCGACAGACGGCCTCGTTCTCCGACTACGTGTGCAGCGGCCAGGGTGAGAACCGTTGCAGCTGCTGTCTCGGAGAGTTCCCCCGCATTGGTCATGGCATTCGCCATGAGAGGGAGAGCAGCAAAGGGGACTGGGTCGGCAACCGTCCAGAAAGGTTCCGCGACTTCGAGGCCGGCGCGTGCTGCTGTACGGTCCACGCACAGCAGCGGCCGGTCGGGAGAGGTCTGTCGTAGTTCCCAGCGCTCGATGCCGGGGTCTGCCATGGCGGCCTTGAGCAGCGTGCGGCATGCCTCTCTCAGTGTCTCGATGGAGAGGTCGGGCACATCCATCCGCACGAGACTGCCGTGGCGTCGAAGGTCCAGCACCGGGAGTCCGGCTTCTCCAGCTGCCTGAAGTATGGAGAGGTCTCGGCTGACGTGGTTCGGGCCTTCCGGGCCCCAGATGATCAGTGATGCGTTCTGCGCATAGGCCACGGCGACCCCGTGTTCGAACCCGTGGCAGATGGCGCGAGCGCGGATCGTTGCGTCCAGTACCTGCCCTAGGTCGGCTGGCTGTCCTCCCAGGAGCAGGGTGCTGTTGACGGGATCCCAGCGGAAGTCCTCGTGGGCGTTCGCGTTGCGCCACTCAGAACGGATCGTCGAAGCGAGGATCTCGCACAGCGGTCGGCCCTCTTCAGCTGACAGCAGGTCCCGAACTGCGGCGAGTGAGGCTCCCTGGGGAACCGCCTTGCCCATCAGTTCCATGACCACTGTGGCTGTGCGCTTGACGTCACCTTCCAGCACGGCCCGGTACAAGTCCATGGCCGGACGCGCTCTCTCTTCTAGGTGTTCCGCGCGGTTGTAGGCGTCCCAGTAGGCGATTTGTCCGCGATGGGAGAACAGCATCTCCGGCTCGCGATTGGCATGTCGCGCAATCACGAAGCATGTCCGTTCCGGTTCGGACTTCAGATGGGACGTCACCAGATCACAGGCCAGGAGCGCTGTGCGATGCGCCACCAAAGGACGATCGGACACTGCGAGGGTGGCGAGGTGGTGAAGCAGTTTCACCGTCATCGGCAGCGAGTCGTCGATCAGATGCCTCATGCTCCGGCGTAGCCGACGATCGAGTGTTTTTGCGTCTTTCACCCAAGCGGTTAGCAGGCGGGCTCGTGATGCAACGCCGGACCCACGGTCCAGTTGCCCGGCCGAAATCCCGAGCGTTCGCTGATAAACATCCTCGTCGGGGTGATTGGCATGATCATCCCTGGCGGCGGCCTCCAGGCTCCGCCCGGCACCCTGTGCCTCGAGGGCATGCCGGCGCACCCCCGACCAAGTGGCCTCCGCCCATCCTTGCCCCAGACAGGCGATCAGCGCTTGAGCCTCGCGCTGGTTCGCTTGTGCCAAATCGGACGCCAACCGCTGCTCAGCCGTGCTGGTGCCGGATGGGCTGAACCGGGACACCTCGCGTGAGACAGTGCCCAAGGCGGCGACCGACGCATGGAGAGCCCGCAACAACTTTGGGAGCTCCTTCCCGACCGTTCCTCCTGTAGCGGTCCGAAGTCGCAGGATCTCCCTGATTCTCTTGTCGGTCTCCTGTTGGAGCAGGGGCAGGCCAGCGTCCCTCAACACCGACTTCCACTGCGTGCGGGTCACCGGTACAAAGGCAACCTCCTGCTGGCTCGGGATGTGCGCAGGGGGCGTGGAGAGATTCAACTTGCGGATCACTGCTCGCACAGCGACACAGGACTCCGGGTCGACCGTGCCCAGGTGGTCGGGGAGGGGTACGTCCACCAGCACAGGATGACATCGGCACCCTGCCTGGAGCTGCGTTTCGCCGTGGTCGGCGCCGGCGGCCCGCAGCGATGGTGACCTGGTCCACCCCCGGTCAAGCCCACGGTCTGCGTGAGCACTGTGTGAGCGGACGGCGGCGCGACAGTCACAGGGTGGATCGATGGGCAGTCCGTACGTCGCTAATCAGTCGGATTCGGGCCGCCGAGGCCGCCCGGGAACCTTCCTGGGCTGGGCTTTTTCGTTGCCCCGGCTCCGCTCTCGGCTCTGCACTTGACTCCGGGCGAATACGGAGGAAACTGGCATATACACCAGACAACCGGTGAGAGCCACACCGTCGGTGGAGACGTCCATCGGCCCGAGTGACACCCATCTCGGCAAACTGGCTAGGCCCCCGGAAGGGCACACATCGAGGCCGGAGCCTTCAGCGACGACTGAGGTTCGCGGATAGATGTGGAGCGCCGGGGGCTGTCGCATGTCCGGGGCGGAACGGGGCGCCGAAGAAGAGGTCGTACGGGACGTGGTCGTCGTCGGGCACCGCTGGGACGTAGTCCGGCGCCGTGCTTGCGGCGACGGCAAGGAGGCGGGTGATGGCCTCGGGCTCCGAGGGGGACGGGAGGCCGAGAGCCGCCAGAAAGCGGGCCCGATCGGCGTCGAGAGTGGGGTGATCGGCGCGGAGGTCCGCTGCCAGATCGGTGATCGGGAAGTCAGTACCCAGGTCGCGCCAGTAGGGCACTGTGGTGATCAGCGTGAGGGCTTCGGCGAGGTCGCCCCCGATCAGCGTCGCCCGGCCCTCCGAATCGGCGTAGAGAACCGGCTGGTATGCGCTGTCGGTGCCGCCGCACAGGAAGTACGTGCCGCCGGCCCCGCAGCCGGCGATGGGGCGCAGGGGAATGCCGGTGGGCAGGCTCAGGTCCTCGACAGGATTGCGGCAGGTGATGTCGAAGTCGCCGGGGCAGGCCAGGAAGCCAGAGAGGAACGGGTCGCCGGCTATGCGGTCGAGCAGCTTGTCGGACGCGATCATGGGGCGGAACGTAACAGGCACCTACGACAGGGCCGGCACGGCCGGTCGGCGGGGTGGGTAACCGACGGTCGGGGGATTAACTCGCTTACGTGCCGGAACGTACCTTCGACGAGTTCTTGTGCAATGACTCGTGGGAGGGGATTTCCTGTGCGCACGCATACGCGTCGACGGGCCGGTTTCGCTGTGGCGATGGTGGTCGGGGCTGCTCTGGCGGCTCCCGCCGCGCACGCGGCCGGGGTGCCGGAGGGTGCCTCGAAGCCGCTGGACGGTGTGGTCGCCAAGCCCGGCGAGGTGACCACGTTCTACCGGGACACCCTGTGGAAGTTCCCGCTGCCGAAGGGCGACCGGCTGGTCTCCGTGCGGGGCGGGGGCGTGCAGATCCAGGGTGCCGACGGTGAGGCGCTGATGTCGCTGGCCCCGGAGTCCATCCGGGACACCGCGGGCGGGGTGCACAAGGTGACGTGGACCGTCGAGGGCGGTGACACGCTGCGGCAGCACATCGACGTCGACGAGGCGAAGTTCCGGGGCGTCATGACGCCGCATGCCGTGGCCTATGGGTTCATGGACTGGGTGAAGTGCGTCGGCAAGCAGAGCCAGGACACCGCGATCGCCGGTGGCGTCGCGGGCTGTGTCGCCGGGCTGGAGACCGGCTGTGTCGCGGGCGCCGGTGTGGGCGGGGTCGGCGGTGCGCTCGGTGGGGCGGTCGTCGGGATGAAGAACTGCTGATGAGGTCGTCCAAGTCGCAGTTGTACTTCTGGTGTGCCGTGGTCGCGGCGGCCGTCGTCGCGACCGTGATCCACGGGCGGCTGTCCGGCTTGCGGGAGACCCTCGCGGACGTGGTCGCCGCGCTGGTCATCGGGCTGGCGGCCAGGGGCGCCTACCGGTACGCCACCCGCCGGGACGGCACCGGCGCGCCCTGACCGGCCGCCGCCCCCCCCGGGTCACTCCTTCCGTTTCCGCAGCAGGCGTCCTTGATCCGCCGCGGCCTCGCGCCAGCCGGTGCGGTCCATCAGTTGCCGGACGTCCTCCCGGGAGGCCGGGGTGTCGTCGGTCCCGGGGCGGGCCAGGCCGAGGCGGAGGTGGATGATGCGGGCGACGTCGGTGATCGTGCCCTCGCTGCGGAGCAGTTCCATGGGCGGGATGTCGAGGTCGTACTGCTGCTGGAGCGAGACGAACGTTTCCGCGGCCATCAGGGAGTCGATGCCGTAGGTGTCCAGCCTGCGGTGATGGTCGATCTGCTCGACGGGGGTCTCCAGCACCTCGGCCAGTGCGCTGGCGATGCCGTCGGCGATGTGCTGCCGGGCGTCGCGCGGGGGCATGGCCGCGAGCATGCGGAGGATCTCCTCCCTGCTCATGGTCTCGTCGGTCGGCAGCGCCGGGGCCAGGGGCGCCAGCCTGGGGACTCCGCCGAGGCCCAGGATCCGGGTGATGCGGGCCCAGTTGTAGCGGCCCGCTCCGCGGACGTCGGCGCCGGCGGTGAGGATGTCCTCGGTGATCCCGAAGGCCTCGGCGGGGGTGAGCGGGTCGAAGCCGGCCTGGGACAGGCTCTCGGCGAGGCCGCGGCGGGCGGCGTAGCCGGTCTCGCCGATGGGGCCCCAGGCGACGGCCGTGGCGGGCAGGCCGGCCCGGCGCCGGCTGCGGACCAGGGCCTCGAGGTGGAGGTTGCCGGCCACGTAGGGCGACTGGGCCATGTTGCCGACGGTTGCGGCGCCGGAGGAGTGGACCAGGAAGAGGTCGAGCGAGCGGCCCCGGGTCAGGGCGTCGAGGACGGCGCCGCCGCCCATCTTCGGGGCGACGACGGCGCGGAAGCGTTCGTCGGTGAGCCGGCTCATGAGGTCGTCGTCGAGGTGCATGGCGGAGTGGACGACGCCGCGCAGGGGCAGGCCCTCGGCCTCCAGGCCGGTGACGACGCGTTCGACGGCGTCGGCGTCGCAGACGTCGGCGGCGTACGCGCGGGCGTCGACGCCCCGGGCGGCCAGCGAGGCGAGCAGGTCGGGCGCTTCGGGGGAGTCGGGGCCCCGGCGGCCGACGAGGGCGAGGTGGCGGGCGCCGCGGTCGGCGAGCCAGCGGGCGGTGGCGGCGCCGAAGCCGCTGAGGCCGCCGGTCACGAGGTAGACGCCGTCGGGGTCGAGGCCCTGGGCGCGCGGCGCCCGTTCGACGAGCAGGGGCTCGTCGAGGGAGTCGAGGGAGACGACGACCTTGCCGATGTGCCGGGAGTGCTGGAGCAGCCGGAAGGCCTCGGCGGCCCGCGCCGCGGGGTAGACGGTGTGGAGCAGCGGCCGGTAGCGGCCGCAGCGGATGAGGGCCGAGACCTCGGCGAACTGGGCGCGGGCGAGCTCGGGTTCGGCCAGCAGCCGGAGCAGGTCGACGCCGAAGAAGGCGATGTTCTTCTCGAAGGGCCGCAGCCGCAGCGCACGGTCCTCGTGGATGTCGCGCTTGCCCAGTTCGACGAAACGGCCGCCGGGCCGCAGGGCGTCCAGGCCGCGGGGGATCGCCTCGCCGGCGAGGGAGTTGAGGACGACGTCGACGCCGCGCCCGCCGGTGATCTCCCGGATCCGTTCGGCGAAGCACAGGTCGCGGGAGTCCAGGACGTGTTCGACGCCGAGGGTGCGCAGCAGGTCGCGTTTGACGGGGGTGCCGGCGGTCGCGATGACGTGCGCGCCGTGCCGGCGGGCGTACTGGAGGGCGGCGAGGCCGACGCCGCCGGCTCCGCCGTGGACGAGGACGGTCTCGCCGGGGGCGAGCCGGGCCAGCCGGCCCAGGCCGTAGTGGACGGTGAGGAAGACGACGGGCAGGGTGGCGGCCTCGGCGAAGGTCATCCGCCGCGGCATCCGGCCGACGGCGTGTTCGACCGTCATGACGTGTGAGGCGAAGGCGCCGGGGGCCACGGCGAAGACGCGGTCCCCGACCTCGACCGAGGTCACGCCGGGGCCGACCGCCTCGACGACGCCCGCGCACTCCAGGCCGGGACCCGGCCGGCGGGGCAGGCCCTGTACCAGGTCGGACGGCGGGATGACGCCGACGGCCTCCATCACGTCGCGGTAGTTGAGCGCGGCCGCGCGGACGGAGACGACGACGGCGCCGGGCGGGGGTTCGGGCACGGGCCCGGTCTCGGTCCAGGCGAGCCGGTAGGCGAGGCCGGGGTCGCGGACCTGCAGGGCGTAGGCGGGTACGGTGCGGCTGTCGGCGGTGCCGCGCGGGGTGTCGGTCGTCTCGACGACGCGGGGGACGAAGCGGCCGTGCGCGGTGAGGGCGATCTCGTCCTCGTCGGTGGGGACGAGCAGTTCGTGGACGACGCGGCGGGCGTCCTCGTCCACGTCGCCGGTGCGTTCCAGGGACAGGCGGCGCACGGTCAGCCGGGGGTGCTCGGTCTGGAGGGTGCGCGCCGCTCCCCAGACGGCCGCGTCGGCGGGGAAATCGGGCCGCTCGGGCGCGGGCAGGGCCCCGCTGGGCCGGGTCACCAGCCACAGCGTGGCGGTGACGTCGTCCGGGAGCTTCTCGCAGGCGTCGGCGAGTGCGCGCAGGGCGGCGGCCCGGCTGGTGGTGAGGTCGAGCAGTTCCTGTGGCGACGGTTCGCCGCTGTGGCCGCCGTCGCCCAGGACGGCCACGAAGGAGACGGCCGGTACGTTCCGGGGGACGAGCCCGGTCCGGTCAGCGGGCAGCTCGGAGATGTGTACCGCGTCGGCGCCGGCGGCGGTCAGCGCCCGGGTCACCGCGGCGCCCAGCGTCACGTCACCGGTGATGAACCACGGTGCGCCCGGTGCGGCCGCGGGGAGTGGGGCGGCCGGGGCAGGCACCGTGGGTGGAGATGAAGTACTCCAGCACGGAGAGACCCTCACGGAACGAC
>NZ_JBFAPH010000183.1:0-13299 GCF_040675635.1 Streptomyces sp. NPDC049577 | reverse complement strand
CGCGTGAGGACACACAGCCTGACCCGGCCGGACGGCCGGCCCCGGCCATTACGCCGTCGGCGGCATGTCCGCCCGGCACCCCGGCGGCCGGCGGGGGCGGGCCGCTGTCGAGCAGGAGCCGATCAGGAGATATCTTGATGTCGAGCAATGTTGCAGACGTGGAGCGGAGCACCCGGTGACTGACTCGACCATCATCTATACGCACACCGACGAGGCGCCTGCCCTGGCGACCCACTCGTTCCTGCCCGTGGTGCGGGCGTACGCCGGGGCAGCCGGTGTCGCCGTGGAGACCCGCGACATCTCCCTGGCGGGCCGGATCATCGCGAGCTTCCCCGAGTACCTCGAGGAGAGCCAGCGCATCGACGACGCCCTCGCCGAGCTCGGCGAGCTGGCCAAGACGCCCGGCGCCAACATCATCAAGCTGCCCAACATCTCGGCCTCGATCCCGCAGCTGAAGGCCGCGGTCGCCGAGCTCCAGCAGCAGGGCTACGCGCTGCCGGACTACCCGGACGACCCGAAGACCGACGAGGAGCGCGACATCCGCGCCCGCTACGACAAGGTCAAGGGCAGCGCCGTCAACCCCGTCCTGCGCGAGGGCAACTCCGACCGCCGGGCCCCCGCGTCGGTCAAGAACTACGCCAAGACGCACCCGCACCGCATGGGCGCCTGGTCCTCCGACTCCAGGACGAACGTCGCGACCATGGGCGTCGACGACTTCCGCTCCACCGAGAAGTCCGCGGTGATCTCCGAGGCCGGCGCGCTGCGCATCGAGCTGGTCGGTGACGACGGCTCCACCACCGTCCTGCGCGAGTCCGTGCCGGTCCAGGCGGGCGAGGTCGTGGACGCCTCCGTCATGCGCGTCGCCGCGCTGCGCGAGTTCCTGACCGCGCAGGTCGCCCGCGCCAAGGCCGAGGGCGTGCTGTTCTCCGTGCACCTCAAGGCCACGATGATGAAGGTCTCCGACCCGATCGTCTTCGGCCACGTCGTCCGCGCCTTCTTCCCGAAGACGTTCGCGAAGTACGGCGAGGTGCTGATCGCCGCCGGCCTGACCCCGAACGACGGCCTGGGCGGCATCTTCAAGGGCCTGGAGGCCCTGCCCCACATGGGCGAGGAGATCCGGGCGTCCTTCGACGCCGAGCTCGCCGAGGGCCCGGCCCTGGCGATGGTCGACTCCGACAAGGGCATCACCAACCTGCACGTCCCCAGCGACGTCATCGTCGACGCCTCCATGCCGGCCATGATCCGCACCTCCGGCCACATGTGGGGCCCGGACGGCCAGGAGCACGACACCCTCGCCGTCCTCCCGGACAGCAGCTACGCCGGCGTCTACCAGGCCGTCATCGACGACTGCCGCGCCCACGGCGCCTACGACCCGGCCACCATGGGCTCCGTCCCGAACGTCGGCCTCATGGCGCAGAAGGCCGAGGAGTACGGCAGCCACGACAAGACCTTCGAGATCCCGGTCACCGGCACCGTCCGCCTGGTCGACCAGGCCGGCAACGCCGTCATCGAGCAGACCGTCTCGGCCGGCGACATCTTCCGCGCCTGCCAGACCAAGGACGCCCCGATCAAGGACTGGGTCAAGCTCGCCGTCACCCGCGCCCGCGCCACCGGCGACCCGGCCGTCTTCTGGCTGGACGAGACCCGCGCCCACGACGCGCAGCTGATCGAGAAGGTCAAGGCGTACCTGCCGGAGCACGACACCGAGGGCCTGGACATCCGCATCCTGGCGCCGGTCGAGGCGACCAAGCTGTCGGTCGAGCGCATCCGCCGCGGCGAGAACACCATCTCCGTCACCGGCAACGTCCTCCGCGACTACCTGACGGACCTCTTCCCGATCCTGGAGCTCGGCACGAGCGCCAAGATGCTCTCCGTCGTCCCGCTGATGAACGGCGGCGGCCTCTTCGAGACCGGTGCCGGCGGCTCCGCGCCCAAGCACGTCCAGCAGCTGGTCAAGGAGAACTACCTGCGCTGGGACTCGCTGGGCGAGTTCTTCGCGCTGGTGCCGTCCCTGGAGCACTACGCGAAGACCACCGGCAACGCCCGCGCCCAGGTCCTCGCCGACACGCTCGACCGCGCCACCGCGACCTTCCTCGAGGAGGACAAGTCGCCCAGCCGCCGCCTCGGTGGCATCGACAACCGCGGCAGCCACTTCTACCTGGCCATGTACTGGGCCCAGGAGCTGGCGAAGCAGACCGACGACGCCGAGCTCGCCAAGGCCTTCGCGCCGCTCGCGGAGACGCTCACCGCCAACGAGCAGAAGATCGTCGACGAGCTGATCGCGGTCCAGGGCTCGCCGGCCGAGATCGGCGGCTACTACCAGCCCGACCCGGCCAAGGCCGCGGCGGTCATGCGCCCGTCCGCGACCTTCAACCAGGCCCTCGCGTCCCTCGTCTGACGCGGCCCGGGGCGGGCGCCCGCGACGGCGCCCGCCCCGCCCCTCCCGACGAACCGTTCCGCCCCGGCCGGGCCCGCACCCGGCCGGGGCGGAGCCGTTCCCGGCGGCGGGTCAGGCGTCCACCAGACGGTCGAAGGCCAGACCGCTGGAGCCCTCACCCCGGCCGGTGGTGCGGCGGGCGCCGAGCCAGACGACGACACGGCCGTCGCTCAGCCGGGTCCGGTGGTACGCGAGGGTGAGTGCGGTGCCCGCCCGCGGCACCTCCTCCTGATGGACGAAGTAGGGGGCGGCCGGGGTGCCATCGAGGCCGGGGCGCAGAAGGGTGGTGCGCGGCCGGACCTTGGCGGTCGGCGTGGTGGCGCCGCCGTCCAGGAAGCGGGGGAGGGCGGCGCGCTGAAGCTGGATCCGCCGGTTGTCGCCGGGCACGTGAACGGGGACGAAGGGGATCCAGTTCTCGGGAACGGTGCTCATCGCCCGGTAGGCGACGGGCGCCACCGGGGTGGCGGGAGCCGGCGGAGGCAGCAGCCGGCGCCGGTGGGCGAGGGTCTCGGCCGCGGCCTCCGACCCACGGCGGCCCTCGCCGGTGGCCAGGGGCACCGTGCGTTCGATGCCCCAGACCATGTCGGCGTTCTCGTCCCGGATGAACAGCACCTCCTCCAGGGGCGGCCCCTCGACGCTGCCGACGGTGTTCGGTGGCAGGAACAGACTGGTGTCGGCCGGTGCGGGACCGGTACCGGCCACGTCCAGCTCGTACATCGCCCAGCGCTGCCAGGTCTCGTCGGAACCGCTGCCGGCGGGGGTGACCCACAGGCGTTGCCCGAACACGTCCGTGACGGCCAGTCCGTCGAGCGCGGCCAGGGTCCCCACAGGCAGGTCGCAGGGCAACAGGAACCAGTCGTTGCTGAACACCAGGGCGAACTCCAGGAAGAGCAGCCGCACCAGGTCCGTGGTGTCCGGCGTGACGGCCGAGAAGTTCGCGTTCCCGTCCTCGAGGGCCCACCAGCGGGGCAGCGGCATGCCCGGGAAGCGGGTGGTGCCGGGGAAGACGGTGCGGGTCACCGACCCGGTGGCTGCGCCGTCGTGGGCGGCGGGTGTCTGCGGCACGGTCCGGGGCACGGCTGTCCGGGGCGCGGCGGAGAAGGTGTACCAGTCGAGACGGCCGCCCGGATACTCCTGCGCGGTCAGCTCCCGCTCGCCGGCGGTGGCGGAGAAGATGTGCTCCAGCCGGCCCGGATCCCAGGCCGTGGGCCCGGAGGGCTGGGAGAGGAGGTCGTCGAACCACGCCACGAGACGCCGGCCCGCCGCGTCGATCTTCTCCTTGTGCCCGGGCACCAGCACGGTGACCCCGTCGGAGGCGTTTCCGCCGTCCTTGACGTGCCGGAAGAGGGAGTAGCCGTCGATCGCCCGGCCGGCCACGGCCTGCAGCGTGGCCCATACTCCGGGGTGCGCGACGAGCTGGGTGTCGGCGTCCGCGTTCGGGTCCGGCCGGCGGATCGGGTAGAGGTCGAGGTAGGCCCGTCGCAGTGAGGTGGGTACGGGCGGCACCACCGTGGACAGCAGCTTGAACCAGCGGTGGGCCAGGGCCAGCCGCAGGTCGTAGGAGACGGGGTCGGTTCCGATGACGAAGGGCACGGCGCGGTGCTCTGCGACCGGCTCCACCGGCATGCCGTCCGGGAGGTCCACCGCGTCCGCCTCGCCGGGCCGCAGCCGGTTGAGGGAGGCCGTGGACAGGTGGTACGTCGCGCTGACCGGTGACCCGGCGTCCTGGCCCTGGAACTCGCCGAGCTGCCACTGGCGGCTGAGCATCCACAGCGCGTCGCGCACCTCGGCCCGCAGCGCGCGGCCGAACTCGGTGGTGCGTGGCCGGCCCTCGACCCGGTTCCAGACGGTCACCGTGGGGAAGAGGCGCTGGGCGCACGCCGCGCGGATGTCGGTGATGGGCTGTGCGGGCATCAGGTCTCCACGGGCGGGTTGTTGGCCGCGAGATCGGTCGAGATCGTGATGGGGTGCGGCGTGGCGGCGAGGACGGTGGCGGGCAGCAGCTGGGAGTAGCCCGTGCGGTCGAGGTGCCCCGGCTCCACGGCCCGCGACTTGGCCAGGTCGAGCGTCTCGTTGAGGGCGGCCACGATGTCCTCGGCGTCCCAGGTGCCGGTCCGCTGCGGCGGGGTGACGAGCAGCATCGACTGCGGGGGTTCGGCGTCGGGACGGTCGTAGTGGAAGGCGATGCCCGTCGTCTCGACGGCCTTTGGCACGACTTCCGTCCACGCGTCGAGGAGCAGGCCGCACGACGGGCTGTTCGCCGCGAAGGGAGTGGCGTAGTGCGCGGTGTACAGCAGCCGGTCTCCGTCGATGGTGTATCCCGTCGGCAGCTCCAGGGCCAGCCAGGGGTCGCCGTCGTGGTACGGGAGCTGCACGGGCGTCAGATCCGGCTGGAGACGGCCCACGGCTTCGGCGAGTACGGTGACGCGCTCCCACAGGTGGGGCCGCTCGCGCACACGGGCCATGCCGTGCAGCCAGTCGTCGACGGGGAAGTCCCGCTGGAGGTGGGCGGTGAGCCGCCCGTCGGCCGCCGCGTCCTGGGCCTTGCTCCACTCGGCGCCCGTGCCGGCCGGTACGGTGAACTCGCCGGTGACGACGGCGTCCTCGCCGAGCAGCGCCCGGATCGCCGTGGTGGCGGCGGCCACCCGGCCGCTGCCGCCGGCGGCAGCGTCGTAGTCGGCGAGCGCGGCGTCGGCGGCGGTGAGCCGGCCGACGGTCGCCCGCAGGGTGCCGCGCGCGCGGTCGAGCAGGACGGTGCAGTAGGCGACCACCTTGTTCTGGAACGGGGTGATGTCCAGGCCCGTGGCGTCGAACTCGGAGAGCGGCAGCAGCGCGGCGACGTCCGAGAGCAGGCCGCTGAGGGTCCTGCCGCGCTGGGTCGCGATGTCCTGGAGCTTCTTCAGCCGGTCGGCGAACTTGTTGCGGCGGTTCTTCACCGTGGCGCGCAGCTGGGCCGGGCGGGCCGGCCGCGGGCTGGTCGGGGTCGTGGTCAGCAGCCGCTCGATCCACTGGAGCCGGCGGAAGCGCTCCTCGTCACCCGTGGCGGGGGGCAGGGTGTCGTAGTCGGCCAGGGCCGCGTCGGCCTTGTCGAGGATCGCGTCCATGCGCCCGGCGGTCTCGGCCACCGCCGCGAGCAGCCCCGCGTACACGCCCCGCCGCCAGTCGAGGAACTCGCTCCAACCGCCCCGCGCCAGACCGAAGGTCCCGGCGGTGTTGAGCAGTCCGCCCAGCCGGCTCAGAAACGTGTCGATCCCCGACAGCAACTGCGCGCGGTGTGCCACCGGGTCGGTGACCAGCGCGCCGAGGTCGGAGATGTAGGACTCCAGCGCCGTGCGCAGGGCGCGCATCAGGTCGGCGACGCCGGCGGGCCGGGCCCGGGGC
This sequence comes from Streptomyces sp. NPDC049577, assembly GCF_040675635.1. Taxonomy (NCBI): domain Bacteria; kingdom Bacillati; phylum Actinomycetota; class Actinomycetes; order Kitasatosporales; family Streptomycetaceae; genus Streptomyces; species Streptomyces sp. NPDC049577. The sequence goes on along the minus strand of NZ_JBFAPH010000183.1, from coordinate 7,481 downwards.
AGATCGCACGCCTCGTCCAGGGACGGGTCGACGGCCGCGCCGGTCGCCGCGGGCACCAGGTCGGTGGGTTTGAGCGGGCGGGCGGCCAGGAGCAGTGTCCGCAGGTCCGCGATCAGGGACGACAGCTCGAAGAGCGTCGTCCGGCCGGGGACGGCCTCGGTGTAGGCGATGGTCAGGACCGTGTCCGGGCGGAGGTTCTTCGCCTGGAACACCAGTGCCGCGATCCGGTCGTCGAGGTCCGTCATGGCGGGGTCCTCCGCCGGGCGCACCGCCCACAGCAGGTCGACGGGTTCCAGATCGAGATCGTTCCCGGAGACCGTGTACGGCGGCTGGGATTGTCCGGTCACCGGGTCGTCCCAGGTGACGAGGCAGGCGATCTCGTTGGGGCGGGGCAGCAGGTCCGCCAGCCACGCGGCCAGCCCGGGGTCGGCCTTGGCACGGGGACTCTTCATCGGCGCGGGGTTCTGGCCGGCCTTCAGATGCAGACCGAGGCGGTGGGTGAGCGTGACGCCGCTGCGAGGTGTCTCCATGACGGCCGGCTCCGGGGGGAACGTGCCCTTGGAGTAGGCGTCGAGCGTGGCGGCCGCGCGGTCGGTGTTGCCGAGCACCGTCTGATGGACGCCCTCGGCGACGGCCAGATCGGCCAGCGCGTCGTGGATGTCGAGCAGCCGGTCCACCTCGGCGTTGATCGCCTTCGCCTCCGGCTCGGTCGCCTCCGGCAGCCCGGTCAGCCCGAACGGATAGTCGCGGTGATCGACCGGGAGGCCGGGGATCAGCCGGGTGACGTGCCGCACCAGCGCCAGTCCGTCGATCACATTGCGGGCCTCGACGACCTCGATCGCCGTGCCGGGGGGCGGCTGGGTCCCCGGAAGCTTCCCGGCGACGAGCGGGAAGACCTGCCGCAACGCCGTGATGAAACGGTCGGTCTCGGCCAGCTCGTAGCCGTCGTGCAGACCGCGCTCGAACCGGTAGCCCAGCATCGCGCCCACGCTCTGCCCGCCGCGGATGCCCTCGATGACGGACCGGGCCTCGCGCATCCGCCGCGAGGTGAGGTTGACGGCGAGCGTGCCGGGGTTGGCCCGTGACGCCTGGGCCAGGTATCCGGTGCGCAGGACGGCCGCGGTGGCGGCGTGGTTCAGCGAGGGCGCGTGTACGTGACCGCCGTTGTCCGGGTCGCGGAGCAGGGGAGCGGAGCCGGGCGGGGTGAAGACCGCCGCCAGCTCACCGGTGAGCGTCACCGTCTCCAGCGGCGTGGCCCGGGGACGGACGTCCTCCAGCCAGCCGTACGCGCCCAGGTGCAGGCCGCGCCGGGGTGGTGCGGTGCCGTCCGGCCCGTACCGCATCTCGAACAGCCGCTCGGTGGCGAGACCGAGCCGCCAGGCGTCCAGCCGGTAGGCGCAGCAGTCCAGGTGCTCGGCGAAGACCCGCTCCAGTCGTGCGGTCGGTGCACCGGCCAGTGTCTCGATCGCCGTGAGCTGTTCGGCGAGCCGCAGGGTGGCCGGATGCCGCCCGAGCACCCGGGGGATGTAGTCGACCAGGAGCATCGTGTCCGAATTGGTCACGAGCGGTGCGGGGGAGTACAGGCGCCCGAAGCGGCTCTCGGTGGTCTGTGTCCGCATGCTGACGTGGACGAACGGCGCCTCCCGGCGGCCTTCGAGGAACGCGGCCGGGCTCTCGCCCGTGCTCTGGGCGAGCATCCGCAGCGCGGCGTCGTCGTAACCGAGGAGGACCGCGTGCCGCAGCATCAGATACAGCAGGGCGGTCGGCGCCGCCCCGTCGGTGAAGCCCTGCTCGGTGCGGATCACCTCGAGGGTCTTGCGCCCGTTGTCGGCCAGCCACTTGAGGTAGTTGGTCCCCGTGGTGGTGCAGGGCCGGACCGGGGCCGTCTCGGACAGTGGCCGGTCGTCGATCAGCGGGCCGTGCAGCGCCTGCTGGGCCGAGGTGAAGAACCGGCTGGTCAGCTCCGGCGCAGGACTCGCCGGGTCGTACCCCAGCCGGGTCAGCACGGTCCGGATCCGCTCCTCCACCCGCAGATGGGCGAGGGCGTCCAGCACCTCGGAGCCCTTCCCGGCGAGGTTGCGCCGGTTGAAGTAGTCCTCGGTGCTCTGCGCGAAGCGCTGGTGGAACTCCACGGACGTCGCGTGCAGCCCGAGGATGTCCAGCAGCATCTGGTCGCCGTCGCCCTTGCCGCCGACCCGGGAGATGCCGGGGACGAACGCCGCCCAGTCGTCGGCGGCGGCCGTCAGCAGCTCGTGCAGCGCCCGGCGGTGCGCCGCCGACGGATGCCGGTCGGGCCAGACCAGCCGGGAGAACGCCGTGGTGGGCAGGACACCGTACGGCTGCCGGCCCACCTGGATCGCCGGCGCGGGCCCCCGGCCGCTGACGCAACGGGTGAAGAACTCGCGGGTCTGTTCGACGACCGTCTCGTCGAACATCGGGTGGAGCATCGTGTGCAGGTGATACCCCCAGGTCGCCGGCCACAGAGCGGCGTTCATCGCCCGCGCCTCCTGCTGGTCGGTGCCGTCGGCGTGACGTACCTGGGCGAACACGCCGGGGTCGACGCCGAGCAGTTCGGCGAGCCACTGCCCGTCGGTCTTCCCGGCACCGGCCGGGGCGTGTTCGAAGACGTCCGCGAAGCTCGCCTCCGCCTCGTCCTCGCGGCCGTGCGCGGAGGGCGTCTCCCCGGTGTTGTTCGTCGGCGTGCCCTGTGGCACCAGCCGGTAGCCGGACCTGCCGTGGTACTGCGCGGTGATCAGATGCTCCAGTTCGGCCCGGCTCTGGTCGGGCGCCGACCGGGTCCGCAGCCCGAGGACCAGCAGCCGGTCGAGCCCGCCGCTGATCGCGCTCGTCAGCGGGACACGCAGGCCCATGCCCTGGTCGACGGCCGTGCCGAAGTCGGTGAGCCACTTCAGGTCGTCCGTGACGCGCAGGCCGCCGCCTGCCGAGCGGAGCTGCCCGGTGGCGGCGGCGGACGGGTCCGGGGACACCGCGAGATCGCCCGGCACCGCGGAGCCCTCCTGACGGAGCACCTCCTCGCCGTCCACGTAGCCGATGACGAGGAACCGGTCGGGCAGCAGCCGCGCGCGTGCGGCCCGCGTCCACGAGGACGGCCGCGTGGTGATGTCCGCGGTACGGGGCAGCTGGAGGAAGGCGACCTTGGCGCTGTCCCCCCGCTCGTCCAGCCCGTAGGGCCGCTGCGCGCGGATCGCGGCGGCGTGCTGGGCGCCCACGGCCCGGTCCAGGGCGGCATCCGCGGCGCGTACGGCCGCCGGGTCACCGTGCGCCTGCCAGATCGCGAGCCAGTAGGTGGCGGCGGGCGTCCGGTCGGCGACCGGCAGCGGGGCCTCGGCGGCCACCACGAGGATCACCTGGCCCGGATGGTCCCGGACCGGCTCCTCCCCGGGGTTGACCGGCGGGAAGTTCCGCACGAGCCAGGCGGCGCGCCCCGCGCCGAAGGAGGCGACCGGTTCCCGCCAGGCGGCCAGCCGCCGTGCCCGGTCTCCGCCGGCCCGCCACATCCCGGTCCACAGGCGGGCGACGGCGGTGAGTTCCGCCGCGGTCGGGCCGTCCTCGAACGCCTCGACGGACCACTCGTCGGGAAACACCCGCACCAGCAGTTCCGACGAGGTGAAGCGGGTCTCCACCCGCAGCGGCCCGAGCAGGACGGGATAGTCGTCGCTCATGGTCGTGGCCGCGGTGGTGCCATCACTCATGCTTGAGCATCTCCCTGGCGTGGACGGCGACCAGGACGGGGGCCTGGTAGAGCAGATAGGCCGCGTCGGCGGCGCTGATGTTCGGATTCCAGGTCAGGGACCGGTCCTCGGCGTGCTGTTCGGCCTTCTCGGGGCGCTCCGGCGGGGGCGCGGTGAGCGTGAGGGTGGGCGAGCCCTGGGCGAGCGGGATGTATCCCTTGCCGGTGGGCCGTACGTCCGGCCACGCCAGGTCGTTCCACACCTCCAGGGCGCCGTCGCGCGAGAGGTCGAGGCCGAAGCGCGGCTCACCCGGCCGCTCCTTGATGACGAAGAACCACCCGGCGTCGTCCTCCGGCTGTTCCCCGGAGTCGCCCAGCGCCTCCTCCTCGGTCAGGTCGAAGCCGAAGAAGTAGACGTCGGGTTCGGCCTTGGCGTCGAACACCGGCATGCGGACCTCGGAGCGCTGCGGATGGTCCTCGTCCGCCAGGGTGATGAGCCGTCGCTGCCGTCCGGGGCCCGGCGGGCCCTGCCAGACGGCCCGGTGCGCGTAGATCACCGCGGTCGGGTACTTCTTCAGCAGCTCACCGCGGATGACGAGCACCAGTTCGTTCCGTACCGGCCCCGAGGCCTGACGGTGGTACTGGTCGCCCAGCGCCGCCCGCCTGCCCCAGGTGTGGAGCGGCGGGACGTCCCGCAGCCGCTCCCGCGCGTCCCGCGGGTCCTCCCCGGGCCGGGGGAGGACGACGCTCACGTCCCAGAACTGCCGGAAGGTGCTGCCGCGCTGGTCGGTGGGGAACTCGCGCCACAGCAGCTCCCGGGCCATCTCGTGGTTGAGCCCGGCCAGATACGCCTCGATGAACCGCGGGTTGGTCTCCAGCAGCGTGATGCTGTTCGGCGGAACGAGGTTGAGGTTCGGCAGGAAGAGCTCCGCGGACCGGTCGATCAACGGCTTGTACATGGGCAGATCAATCACCGGATAGGCCATGATCTCGCTGACCTCGGGCTCCGCCGCGAGAGCCGGCCCGCCGGACGGGATCGTGATGCCGCCCAGCACGCGGCGCGCCATGGTGAGGTCGGGGTGCAGCTGAACGGAGGCCACCGCCGCGAGCACGCCCAGCCCGGCCTTGGTGCGCGGCGGCAGGGATCCGGACGCCGCCGCGTCGCCGAACGCCTGGTAGAGCTCCTGCAGCGCGGTTTTGAACCGCACGGCTTCGGGGCTGTCGGTGTCACCCATGTGCGGGTGGACGTCCTCGCCCGGGAGCGAGACCACGAAGTCCGGGCTCTTCGGGAGCGTGCCCACCGGGTCGCCGCTCAGCGGGGCCTCCGTCTGCTCCTTCCCGAAGTGGGGCCCGGGCGGGAAGACCTCGTGCTCGACGTTCTCCACCAGGACCGTGCCGGTCGGGGCCTTCTTCTCCGGCGCGGCGGTGATCTTTCCGTCGTCGAGGCGGGACAGCACGGAGGGCGGGGGCGGGGGCCCGGGCGTGTCGAAGACGACCGCGCCGCCGGGTCCGGGGTGAGAGGGCGGCGGGGGCGGCGGCGCCGGCGGTGCGGGAAGCCGGCGCATCAGACGCGACCCCGGCCGGGTGATCCGGCGCATCGCCGCCGACACGGGTGCCGTCGCGATGGGGCTGACCGAGACCCGGTGGGCCACGGTGACCCGGTCGCCCAGCAGCCGTCCGTGCACGGGAGCGTCCACGGTGAAGCCCCGGTCGCGGGCGACCCTGCGCAGCGGCTCCAACTGCCGGGTGTGGACGGAGAAGGCGACCTCCCGGGCCAGCTGGGCGGCCCGGATCCGCCGGTTGGCCTCCAGGACCTCGCCGATCTGCTCCCAGGCCGCCTGCATGAACTCTTCCTGGTACTGCCGGACGATCTCGGTGCCGAACCCGGCCGCCACCCGGAACCTCGGGTCGAGGTTCAACCGGTGCACCCAGTTCTCGTCCTCTTCGAGCGGAGCGCCGTTCCGGTCGGTCAGCAGCCGGTTCGTCAGCGCGTGCCAGCGCCCGTACAGCGGCGGTGTGACGACCGGGTCCACATCGTCCGCGAGCGCGCTCAGCCCCGTGGCGCCGGCCTCGGGACGGACCCCCTGCACGGCAGCCTGCCGGGCCGCCCGGTGGGCGGCGGGCGCCGACTGGGCGGAGTAGGCGTCACCGAGGTTGATCAGGGCCGCGAGAGCCTTCTGAAAGGGATGCTGCGGGTAGGGCAGGTCCCACTGCTCGAACCGCTTGGCCTCCTCCTTCTCCTGGTCGGTGAGGTCGCTGTCCGGGACCTTGAGCGCGCCACCCAGCCGCAGGATGCCGCCGAGGTTGGTGATGCCGGGCAGATCCGCTCCCGGTTTGCGGACGTCCATGTCGCGGTTGCCCACCCGCGCGTTGACGCCGCGGGGTTTGAGCAGCCGGACGAGGTACTCGAAGTCGCCCGTCGTGCCGGTGCGGAAGGACCAGCGGTGGTAGTAGCACAGCCGCCCGGGTTCCGGCCGGTCCGGGTACGGCACCCAGCTCGACTGGAGCGCGTTCGGTGACCCGGCGGGATCCAGTCCCAGCCCGGCCAGCCGTCCCGTCTCGAAGGCGGGTACCAGGAACGCGTGGTAGCCCTCGTCCGGAGCGAGCCGTCGCGGGCAGACCAGACGGGAGCACGCCAGGTCGGGGTTCTCGTCGAGGACGGCCTGCAACCGGGGCAGCACCGCGGCCATGTCCTCCGAGACCACCTCGGCGGCGGACGCGGTCACCGGCCGGTTCACGTGCACATGGGCCCAGGCGCCGAGCTGGTCCGCGGGCGGCAGGACGCCGAGGTCGGGCACCTCGATGAACGGAAGGGGGCGGTCCGGGTCGGTGACGGTCGCGCCGGCCTCCTGCTCGGTGAGCACGACGAGGGCGAGCCACGGCAGCAGCCGCCGGGTCGCGGTGCCGGGGCCCGCCGGGCTGTACCGCCAGGGGAAGTCCTCGTGGTAGAACTCGATGAACGGCAGGAAGTTCGGTTCGAAGTTCGTGACGAGATCGCGCGGTTCGGTGCGCACGATCGCCCGGGGGTCCACGCCGATCACGTCGCCCGGGCCGTACAGCTCCACCGTGTGCGGTACGTCGATGGTGCGCGTGCCGCCGCCCTTCACGTTCTCGCCGGTCACCCTCAGGGTGACCGGCACGGTGGCGCGCCGGCCCGGCCCCGGCCCGTCGGCGATCCGGGTGGAGATGCCTCGCCGCAGCCACGACAGGAACGAGTACGAGTTCGTGGTCACTGGGCCTCCACGGTCGGGATGACGTGCAGGGTGCCGGCCAGGGAGGGGTCCTCGGCGAGCAGGTCGGCGAGCCGGTCGTGGGCCAGGGCCGCGCTGGCGAAGACCGGTGCCGCGCCGTCGTGGGTGCCGACGGCCTTGTTGTCGAGGGTGCCGGCGACCGTGAAGGTGTCGCCGCCGACCCGCACGTGCTCGGTGAACGGTTGCCTGAGTGCCTGCTGAGCCTGCGACAGTGTGCTCCGGCTGACGCTGTTGCCGCCCATCAGATGGGCGAACAGGCCGCTGCTGTAGGCCGTGAAGCGGTCGACGCTCCGCCGGGAGGTGTCGATCACGATCTGTTCGTAGCGCGCGCTGCGGCGCACGGCCCGGGCCGAGGCCAGTGCCGTGCCGTCCGCCGCCAGCTCGATGCCGCCGGTCTGACGCTCGAAGGAGGGCCGCGACAGCTTGGCCGCGTCGTCCATGTCCTGGAACTGGGCCAGGGCGAACATGTCCGGGACGTCGGCGACCTTGTGCAGCCCGCTCCCGGTCACGTCGACGGTGCAGCGGTTGACGTCGTTCGG
>NZ_JBFAPH010000182.1:0-13435 GCF_040675635.1 Streptomyces sp. NPDC049577 | reverse complement strand
GTGTCCGACTGGGGGACGTACGCCTCGGGCTGGTAGTAGTCGTAGTACGACACGAAGTATTCGACGGCGTTGTTCGGCAGGAGCTCGCGGAACTCGTTGGCGAGCTGGGCCGCGAGCGTCTTGTTGGGCGCCATGACGAGCGTCGGCCGCTGCAGCTTCTCGATCATCCACGCGGTGGTGGCCGACTTGCCGGTGCCGGTCGCGCCGAGGAGGACGATGTCCTTCTCGCCTGCGCGGATGCGCCGCTCCAGGTCGGCGATGGCCGTCGGCTGGTCACCGCTGGGCTGGAAGGGGCTGACGACCTCGAAGGGCGCCACCTTGCGTTCGATCTGGGATACGGGCCGCATAGAACCCACCGTACGGCCCACCACTGACAACAGCCCCTCCCCCGCCCTCCACCTCCCGTTTTCCGGGCGAACGAGCGGAGAAAAATCGGCAAAGATCCCCGGGCCTCCGTGCCGGGGACCCCGGAAACCGGCACCATGTGACGAGCCGGTACGACCCGCGTCCGGACATCACGAGGAGCCCGCATGCGCATACGACCCGTCACGGCCGTGACCGGGGCCCTTCTCGGACTCTCCCTGTCCGTGGCGGCCCTCGTCGCGTCCCCGGCACAGGCCGCCGAGCGGTCCGGCGCCACGACGCGGCCGCGCGTACCCGTCACGATCGGCCACCGGGGCGTGCCGGTCCTGGCCCCGGAGAACACCCTGGCCTCGATCGACAAGGCCGCCCGCATGGGCATCGGCTGGGTGGAGAACGACGTCCAGCGCACCAGGGACGGTGCGCTCGTCGTCATGCACGACACCACTCTGGAGCGGACCACCGACGTCAAGAAGCGCTTCCCCCGCCGCGCCCCCTGGAAGGTCGGCGACTTCACCCTCGCCGAGATCGAGAGCCTCGACGCCGGCAGCTGGTACGACCACCGGTTCGCCGGCGAGCGCGTCCCGACCCTCAGCCGCTACCTCCAGCGCGTGGACCACAACGGGCAGCGGCTGCTCCTGGAGATCAAGGCGCCGGAGCTCTACCCGGGCGTCGAGCGGCAGATCACCGCGGAGCTGCGGCGCGCCGGCTGGCTCGACGACCGGCACGTCAGGGACCGGCTGATCGTCCAGAGCTTCAACGCCACCTCCCTCAAGACCTTCCACGCCCTCCGGCCGGACGTCACCACCGGCTTCCTCGGGGCCCCCAAGCCCGCCGAGCTCCGCTCGTACGCGAGGTTCGTCGACCAGATCAACCCGGACTACCACGGCGTCACCGCCTCCTGGGTGCGCTCCGTGCACGCCCTGAAGGGTCCGCACGGACGGCGCCTGCAGATCTCCGCCTGGACCGTCGACGACCCCCGCAAGGCGGTCTCCCTCGCCCACCTGGGCGTGGACGGCATCATCACCAACGCGCCGCACCTGATCAAGGCCGCGCTGGCCGACGACGCCGACGGCCGGTTCACCGGCGCCGACCTGCCGGAATCGTCCTTCATGACGCTCACCGACGACATCGACGCCCCCTGAGGGACGGGGCCGACGCCCTCCCGGGCAGGGGCCGCTCCCGCGGCTCTACGCTGGACGCCATGACGGCATCCGAGCGGCCCCTGCCGTCCGGGCCCCAGCAGTGGGCCTGGACGACGACCGCGACCCCCATCGGCCCCCTCGGTCTGGCGGCCACCCCGAGCGGACTGCTCACCGTGGTCTTCCACGCCGACGCCGGCACGGCCGACCGCGCCGTCGAACGCCTCACCCGCCGCCTCGCCGCCGCCCCGGCCGCGCCGCCGTCCCCCTGCCACGACCTCCTCGCCGAGGCGGCGGACCAGCTGACCGCCTACTTCGCCGGCCGCCTGCGCGCCTTCTCGCTGCCCCTGGACTGGTCCCTGACCTCGGGCTTCAACCGCCGGGTCCTGCGGGAGCTGGCCGCCGGCGTGCCGTACGGCACCGTGGTCGCCTACCAGACCCTGGCCGACCGCCTCGGCGAACCGTCCGCCGCCCGCGCCGTCGGTACGGCCATGGGAAGCAACCCCCTGCCCGTCGTGGTGCCCTGCCACCGCGTCGTCGAGAGCGACGGCGGAATCGGCGGCTTCGGCCCCGGCCTGGAGAGCAAGCGGGCACTGCTGGCGCTGGAGGGCGTCCTTCCAGCCCCTGTTCTGACGCGGGTCACTGGCTCCTGACGCCGCGTCCGCCCAGGTCAGGGGCCGTGCGGGGCCGATTGTCAGTGGCCACCCCTAGCGTTCTTCCCAGTGACGACCGGTCACCGTGACCGGCGCAAAAGGGGGTTTGCCATGCCTGCGAACACGACGTACCTGGAGCTCTCCCAGGACGGCGGCGGGGCGCACAAGTTCTACGAGGTGACGGTCGACGACACGACCGTGACGGTGCGCTACGGCCGGATCGGTGCCGCGGGCCAGACGCAGACCTCCGCCTTCCCCACCGCCCAGAAGGCCCGGGCCGCGGCCGCGAAGAAGGTCGGCGAAAAGGTCCGCAAGGGCTACGCCCCCGCCGTCCGGGGCGCGCGGGCGGCCCGGCCCGTCACGCGCCGCCAGGTGACCTCCGCGCCCTCCACGGCCCGCGCGGTGGCGCCGGTGCTGTGGCGCTTCCGCACCGGGGCGCCCGCGTTCGGCATCCACATCGGCGAGGACCGCTGCTGGGTCGGCAACCAGTCCGGCGACGTCTACACCCTCGGCCACGACGGCGAGGTCCTCGCCCACTACCGGCTGCCGGACGGCGTCAAGTGCCTGGTGGCGGACGACTTCTGGATCTACGCCGGGTGCGACGACGGCACCGTCTACGACCTCTCCGCCAAGCTTCCCTTCGCCGCCTACGAGATCACCTCCGACGTCGACATCTTCTGGCTCGACATCCACGAGGGCGTCCTCAACGTCGCCGACCGCAACGGCGGACTGACCGTCATCGACCACGAGGACGAGTACCAGTGGTCCCGCAGCACCGAGGCCGCGCCGCCCGCCTCCGTCGCCCGGCTCCTGGAGACCGCCCCCGACGCCGCCGTACACATCGTCCGGCGCACCCGGCGGAACCACGCCCAGCCCGTCGCCGCCGAACTCCTCTACATCCCCGCGAGCAGCGTCCCCGGCCTCGCGGTCATCGACGCCCTCACCGGAGCCGCGCGCGCCCGCGCCGTCCTGCGCGAACTCCAGCACCTGCGGCTGGAGGGCCAGGACCGGTCGGTCGAGCTCGGCTCCGCCCGCGCCGACGACGCCAAGCAGCTCGACCGGCTGCCCGGCGCACCCGTCCTCGTGGTCACCACCCGTTACGTCGCCGACGGCCGTACCGCCGCCGTGGGCGTCTCCACCTACCGGGCCGACACCTGCCGGCTCACCTTCGGCGACGCCGGCCTGCGACTCCTCGCGGGCTGACCCGCGCCGCCCCTCCCCTTCCGAGGACGGGTGACGCCCGCTCAGCGGCGGGCGGTCACCGTGCTCCCGACCGCGAACAGCTGCTCCTCGACGTGGTCGAGGGCCAGCCGCAGGGCACCCGTCGCCACCGCGGCCTCGCCCAGCAGCGACTGCGCCACTCGCGGCGGCCGCAGGCAGTAGCGGGCCAGCTCCCGGCCCAGCGGCTCCAGCACGCCGTCCAGGCCCGCCGCCCAGCCGCCCACCACGACCAGCTCCGGATCCAGCGCCAGCACCAGCGCCGCCACATCGTGCACCAGCCGGCGCAGATACCGCTCCACCGCCGCCCGCGCCCGCTCGTCGCCCTCCCCGGCCCGCGCGAACACCCGGGCCACCTGCGCCTCGTCCAGCGGAATCAGGGGCTCCCCGGTGGTCGACAGCACCTCCTCCGGCGTGGCCTCGCGCCCCAGCAGATGCAGCGCGCCGATCTCCCCGGCCGCGCCCCCGAACCCCCGGTGCAGCCGCCCGCCGATCAGCGACCCGGCGCCCGGGCTCAGCCCCGCCAGCACGAAGACGACGTCGTCCGAGCCGACCGCGGCACCCTTCCAGTGCTCGGCGACGGCCGCCGCGTTGGCATCGTTCTCCACCAGCACCGGGCACCGGAACGCGCTCCTCAGCCGCTCGCCGAGCGGCAGCCCGGTCCAGCCGGGCAGCGCGGTGCCCAGCCGCACCGTCCCGTCCGCCTCGACGATGCCGGGGCTCGCGACGCCCACCGCGCGCAGCGAGCCGCACGGCACCCCCGACCGGCGCAGCAGATCCAGCACCGCGATCCGCACGTGCTCCAGACGCTCGTCCGCCGGCGCGCTCTCGGAGACCTCGACGGAGGCCGAACCCACCACCCGGCCGCCCAGATCCGCCAGCAGGGCGGCGATCCGGTGCGAACCGATCTCGACGCCCAGCAGATGACCGGCCTCCACCCGGAACCGGAAGCGCCGCGCGGGACGGCCCTGGCGGCGCGCCGCGCCCTCGTCGACGGGGGCCTCGACCACCAGACCGGAGTCGATCAGACCGTCGACCACGCCCTCGACGGTCGGCCGGGACAGCCCCGTCGCCTTGACCAGGTCGGTGAGGGTGGGAGTGCCGGCGCCGCGCAGCGCGTGCAGCACGACGGCCGAATTGATCCGACGCAGCAGAGACGGATCCCCACCGGTGAGCCGCCCCAACGTGCCGCCTCCTCGCTTTGCGCGGTCTTTGCCCGAGCGGGATCGTATCCGCTGGACAGCGAGGCGGCGAGTGCCGGGACCGCCCGCGTCCCGGGGGATCCGGCGGCCGTCAGGGGCCCTCGGCCGCCTCCCGCAGCCGCGCGAACTCCTCGGCCATGCCGGAGGGCGTCCAATGCGCGTTCAGACCACTGGGGTTGGGCAGCACCCAGATCCGCGTGTCGCCGATGACACGGTCCTGCGGGCCCACCGCCGCCTTCCGCTCGCTGAACGCGACCCGGTAGGCGGTGATCCCGACCACGGCCAGCCAGCGGGGCCGCAGCAGCGTCACCTTCTCCACCAGGACGCGCCCGCCCTCGCGGAACTCCACGTCGCTCAGCTCGTCGGCGCGCGCGGACGCCCGGGCGACCACATTGGTGATGCCCAGGCCGTAGTCGAGCAGCTCCCGCTCCTCGGAGGGGTGCAGCCGGCGGGGGGTGAAGCCCGAGGCGTGCAGCACGGGCCAGAAGCGGTTTCCCGGCCGGGCGAAGTGATGCCCGGTGGCGGCCGACATCAGGCCGGGATTGATGCCGCAGAACAGCACGCGGAGGCCGTCCGCGACCACGTCCGGTACGAGACGGTCACGGGCGGCCTCCAGCTCCTCGCGCGTCGGACGCGTCAGAGGATCGCCCCCGGCGCGTAGGCCGCGGCCTCCGGGTGGCGCTTGGCGATCTCCTCGATCCGGGAGACCACGGCGGCGACCTGGTCGGCGGCGGCACCGGTGAAGGACAGCTTGTCCGCCATGAGGGCGTCCAGGGCGGCGCGGTCCAGCGGGATCCGCTCGTCCGCCGCGAGCCGGTCCAGCAGCTCGTTGCGCTCGGCGCCCTGCTCGCGCATGGCCAGCGCGGACGCCACCGCGTGCTCCTTGATGACCTCGTGCGCGACCTCGCGGCCCACCCCGGCGCGCACCGCGCCCATCAGCACCTTGGTGGTGGCGAGGAAGGGCAGGTAGCGGTCCAGCTCGCGGGCGACGACGGCGGGGAAGGCGCCGAACTCGTCGAGGACGGTCAGGAACGTCTCCAGCAGACCGTCGAGCGCGAAGAACGCGTCCGGCAGCGCCACGCGGCGCACCACGGAGCAGGAGACGTCACCCTCGTTCCACTGGTCGCCCGCCAGCTCGCCGGTCATCGAGGCGTAGCCGCGCAGGATCACCATCAGGCCGTTGACGCGCTCGCAGGAGCGGGTGTTCATCTTGTGCGGCATCGCGGAGGAGCCGACCTGGCCGGGCTTGAAGCCCTCGGTCACCAGCTCGTGCCCCGCCATCAGGCGGATCGTCTTGGCGAGCGAGGACGGCGCGGCGGCCAGCTGCACCAGCGTGGTGACGACCTCGTAGTCGAGGGAGCGCGGGTAGACCTGGCCGACGGAGGTGAAGGCCTGTCCGAAGCCGAGGTGCTCGGCGGTCCGCCGCTCCAGCTCCGCCAGCTTCCCGGCGTCGCCGCCGAGCAGGTCGAGCATGTCCTGGGCGGTGCCGACCGGGCCCTTGACGCCGCGCAGCGGGTAGCGGCCGAGCAGCTCCTCCAGCCGCAGGAAGGCGACCAGCAGCTCGTCGGCGGCGGTCGCGAAGCGCTTGCCCAGCGTGGTGGCCTGGGCGGCGACGTTGTGGGAGCGGCCCGCCATCACCAGTTCGGCGTGGTCGGCGGCGAGCTTGCCGAGCCGGGCCAGCACGGCGACGACGCGGCCCTGCATCAGCTCCAGGGAGAGCCGGATCTGCAGCTGCTCGACGTTCTCGGTGAGGTCCCGGGAGGTCATGCCCTTGTGGACCTGCTCGTGGCCGGCGAGGGCGTTGAACTCCTCGATACGGGCCTTCACATCGTGCCGGGTGACCCGCTCGCGCTCGGCGATCGAGGCCAGGTCGACCTGGTCCAGGACCCGCTCGTAGTCGGCGAGGGCCGCGTCGGGCACCTCGATCCCCAGGTCCTTCTGGGCGCGCAGCACGGCCAGCCACAGCCGGCGCTCCAGCTTCACCTTCTGCTCGGGGGACCAGAGCACGGCGAGCTCGGCGGAGGCGTAGCGGCCTGCGAGGACGTTGGGGATGCGGGGCTTGGAAGACACAGCAGCAGTCACGTGACCAGAGTCTACTGGCGGTTCGCGCAGGTCGGCGCCCCGGTCCGCTTCGTGCGAAAGCACAAGGGCGCGCCCGGCCGCCCCGGAGGGTCAGCCGGCGCTTCCGGCGGCCCCCCGGCCCCGGGGGCACACCGGGCCCGTGCCCGGCAGCGCCCCGGTCCAGGGCCGTTCGCCGGCGGCGGGCATCCCGAGCCAGGAGAGGTACGCCGGTACGGCCTCACCGCGCTCGGCGCTGAAGTGCCGGCCGGTCCGGCCGTCCCCCGAGGAGCGGCCGGTCAGCCGCCGGCCGATCCACGGCAGCAGGTGCTCGCGGGCGAAGCGGAGGTCGGAACCGCGGCGGGCGGACCAGCCGGGGCGCGCGGCGGGCGGCAGCGGCTCGCGCCAGTCGAAGGCCGGCTCGTGGCCCAGTGCCTGCCAGACCGCCTCGGCCACCCGCCGGTGGCCCTCGGTGTTCAGGTGCAGCCGGTCGTCGGCCCACAGCCGGGGATCGGCGAGCGCCTCGGCGGAGAAGAGGTCCACGACCACCGCGCCGTGCCGCTCGGCCAGCTCGTCGATGAAGTCGAACAACTGCTCCATGCGGGGGCGGTACCGCTCCAGCACCGGACCGCGCCGGCCGGGACTGCGCATGAGCACCAGCTGCCGGCAGGCCGGCGCGAGCCGCCCGGCCGCCTCGGCCAGCCGGGCGCACACCAGGTCCACGTCGCACCCGGGCCGCAGCACGTCGTTGAGCCCGCCGACCAGCGTCACCAGGTCCGCGCCCAGCGCGGCCGCGGGCGCGGTCTGCTCGTCGGCGATCTGGCCGATGAGCTTGCCGCGCACGGCGAGGTTCGCGTAGCGGAACCCGGTGGTGCGGGCCGCCAGCCGCACCGCGAGCAGATCGGCCCAGCCGCGGTACGAACCGTCCGGCCGCAGGTCGGACATGCCCTCGGTGAAGGAGTCACCGACCGCGACAAAACTGGTGTAGGGAGCATTCATCCGCATGACGGGCCGATCCTACGCTCGCCGGCGGCCCGTCCCGCGCCCGGCCTCAGGGGCGGCGGCCGACCAGCTCGCGCAGCACGTCCTCCAGGGTGACCAGCCCGGTGAGCCGGCTCTCCTCGCCGGTGACCGCCGCCATGTGCGCGCCGGTACCGCTCATCGCCCGGATGACGTCGTCGAGCGGTGTGTCCGCCCCGACCCGGGGGATGGGCCGCATGGCGTCGCCGGGGAACGGCTCGTCGCGGGGCATGGCGTCGAGGGCGTCCTTGACGTGCAGATAGCCGAGGATGCGATCGCCCTCGTCGACGACGGGGAAGCGCGAGTAGCCGCAGGAGGCGGCGAGCCGCTCCAGCCCCTCCGGTGTGATCCCCGACCGGGCGGAGACCACCCGCTCCAGCGGCAGCGCCACGTCCGCGACGGTGCGCTTGCCGATCTCCAGGGCGTCGCGCAGCCGCTCGGTGGCCCGCTCGTCCAGCAGGCCGGCCTGGCTGGAGTCGACCACGATGCGGGCCAGCTGGTCGTCGGAGAAGGTGGCCGCCACCTCGTCCTTCGGCTCCACGCGCAGCAGCTTCAGCAGACCGTTCGCCAGCCCGTTGATCGCGAACACCACGGGACGCAGGGCGCGCGCGAGGGCGACCAGCGGCGGGCCGAGCAGCAGCGCGGTGCGTACGGGTTCGGCGAGCGCGACGTTCTTCGGCACCATCTCGCCGAACAGCATGTGCAGATACGTCGCCAGGGCCAGCGCGATGACGAACGACACCGGATGGACCAGCCCCTGCGGCAGCCGCACCAGCCGGAAGAGCGGTTCCGCCAGATCGGCGATCGCCGGCTCGGCGACCACGCCCAGCACCAGCGTGCACAGCGTGATGCCGAGCTGCGCCGCCGCCATCAGGGCCGAGATGTGCCGCAGCCCCCACAACACGCTGCGGGCCCGCCGGTCGCCGGCCTCCGCACGGGGTTCGATCTGGCCCCGGCGCACCGAGATCATGCCGAACTCGGCGCCCACGAAGAACGCGTTGGCGACCAGCGTCGCCAGTCCGACGAGCAACTGGAGCAGCGTCATCGGCGCGCCCCCTCGGCCGGGCCGGGGCCGCCGTCCGGCGCGGTCAGCCGGACCCGGGCCGCGCGGCGGCCGGACGCGTCGGCGACCTCCAGCCGCCAGCCGGCCGCCTCGACGACGTCGCCCCGCTCGGGGATGCGCCCCAGCTCGGTGGCGATCAGGCCGGCCAGGGTCTCGAACGGGCCCTCGGGGGCCCGCAGGCCGATGGCCGCCAACTGGTCCGTGCGGACCGCGCCGTCCGCGTCGTACCGCTTCCGGCCGCCGGCGTCCCGGCCGGCGGGCACCAGGTCGGGCGCCTCCAGGGGGTCGTGCTCGTCGCGAACCTCGCCGACGACCTCCTCGATGATGTCCTCCAGGGTGACCACGCCGGCCGTGCCGCCGTACTCGTCGATGACCACGGCCATGCTGCGCCGCGCGGACAGCCGGTCCAGCAGCCGGTCGACGGTCAGCGACGCGGGGACGAACAGCGGCTCCCGCAGCAGCCCGGCGACCGGGTACTGGGGGCGCCGTCCGGCGGGGATCGCCAGGACGTCCTTGATGTGGGCGGTGCCGACGACGGCGTCCAGGCTGTCGCGGTAGACGGGGAAGCGGGACAGGCCCGTCGCCCGGGTGGCGTTGGCGACGTCCTCGGCGGTGGTCCGGACGTCGAGCGCGGTGACCTGCACGCGCGGCGTCATCACGTTCTCCGCGGTCAGGCCGGCGAGGTTCAGGGTGCGGACGAACATCTCCGCCGTGTCCGCCTCCAGCGCGCCCTCCCGGGCGGAGTGCCGCGCGAGCGCCGCCAGCTCCTGCGGGCCGCGCGCGGAGGCCAGTTCCTCGGCGGGCTCCAGCCCCATGCGGCGCACGGTGTGGTTGGCGGTGTTGTTGAGGTGCCGGATCAGCGGCCGGAAGACGGCGGTGAAGACGCGCTGCGGCCCCGCGACGGCCCGGGCCACCGCCAGCGGACGGGAGATCGCCCAGTTCTTCGGCACCAGCTCGCCGACCACCATCAGCACCACCGTGGAGAAGACGGTGCCCAGGATCAGCGCGGTCGAGGAGGCGAGCGAGGCCGGCAGCCCCAGCGCGGCCAGGGGCCCGGCGAGCAGCGTGGCGATGGACGGCTTGGCGAGCATGCCGATGATCAGTCCCGTGACGGTGATCCCCAGCTGCGCGCCGGAGAGCTGGAAGGTCAGCCCCCGCACCGCCCGCAGCGCGCCCTCCGCGCCCCGCTCGCCCCGCTCGGCGGCCCGCTCCAGCTCGGCGCGCTCGACGGTGGTCAGCGAGAACTCCGCCGCGACGAAGACCGCGCAGGCGAGCGTCAGGAGCAGCGCGAGCAGCAGCAGGAGGACCTCGGTCATCGCTTCACCTCCGTCCCAGGATCGGACAGGGGTAAAGCAAAAGCAAAACAGCGTTCAGCTCCCGGACTCCGCGGGCCGCCGGGCCATTCCCAGCACACAGGAGGAGGCCGGCAGCGGCAGCCTGCCCTCCGGTACGCGCAGCCGCCGGTACGTGACCGGCTCGAAGCCCGCCGCCTCGATCGCCCGCAGGGTGTCCCGGCCGGTGTGACAGCCGCCGAACGCCGCCGGCCACACCGTCGCGTCGAGCACCTGCTGAGCGGTCGCCAGAAGCCGGCCCTGGGCGCACACGTGCTCGAAGAAGCGCAGCTCGCCGCCCGGGCGCAGCACCCGCCGCAGTTCCGACAAGGACCGTCGCACGTCGCGCACCGAGCACAGCACGAGGGAGGCCACCGCCGCGTCGAACGCCTCGCTCTTGACGGGCAGCGCCTCCGCCGTCGCCGGCACCACGTCCACCGGAACCCCGGCCCGGACGGCGGCCTCCGCCGCCATCCGGCGCAGCCGGCGCTCCGGCTCGATCGCCACCACCTCGGAGACCGTGCCGGGATAGTGCGCGAAGTTCAGCCCGTTCCCGGCACCGATCTCGATCACCCGCCCGGAGAGCCCGGCCAGCAGCTCCCGCCGGTACGCCCGCACGCCCGCCCGCTCGTCCAGCACCGGACTCAGCCGGCCGTAGACCCGTGCGAAGAAAGGGTGGTGCACGGGCTCGTGCGGGGTTCTGTTGCGAAGCGGCGGCATGGCGGACCCCTTCCTGACGGCTACCGGGATTCTTCCCGGGGGTCCCCGCGGTCAGTCCCCGGCGGGCGGACGCCAGGTGCCGTGCAGCGCGGGTGCCAGCCAGCCCGGTGCCGCCCTGCGGAAGGCGTCCCCCAGCCCGCCCGCCCCCTCCGGGACGATGCCGAGCAGCGGGGCGCCGGCGGACTCGGGCAGGTCCGCCAGGTTGCAGCGCATCGCGAGGTCCGGTTCGGCCGGCCAGCTGCCGATCACGATCCCCTCGCAGCGCAGGCCGCGCGAGCGCAGGGCCTCCCCGGTCAGGGCGGTGACATTGAGCGTGCCCAGCCCGGGCTGGACGACCACGAGCACGGGCGCGTCCAGCAGCCCGGCCACGTCCGCCAGCGTCGCGCCCTCGTCGTCCATGCGTACCAGCAGCCCGCCCGCGCCCTCGACCAGGACCAGATCGTGCTCCTCGGCCAGCTTGGCGGCCGCCCGCGCGACCTCCGCCGGACGTACGGGCTCGCGGCCCGCCCGGCGGGCGGCCGTCGCCGGGGCCAACGGCTCCGGGAACCGGGCGAGTTCGGCGCCGGTGACCTCCTCGCCCGCCAGCCGCCGTACCTCCGCGACGTCACCGGGCTCGTCGGGCCCGACGCCCGTCTGGGCCGGCTTGAGCACGGCCACCGACCGCCCGGCGGCCAGCGCGGCCGCCGCGACGGCGGCCGTCACCACGGTCTTGCCGACCTCCGTACCCGTTCCCGTCACGACAAGAATCGACATATCGCTCCGTCCCTTCAGCCGGCGGCCGCCGCCGCGCACACCGCCGCGCAGATCCGCGCCAGGTCCGCGTCGCCCGTGATGTACGGCGGCATCGTGTAGATCAGATCGCGGAACGGCCGCAGCCAGACGCCCTCGCGCACCGCCGCGCGGGTCGCCGCGGCCATGTCCACCTCGTGGTCCAGCTGCACGACGCCGATCGCGCCGAGCACCCGCACGTCCCGTACGCCCGGCAGGGCGGCGGCCGGGGCGAGGCCGTCCGAGAGGCCGGCGCCGATCCGCTTGACCTCCGTCTGCCAGTCCTGCCCCAGCAGCAGGTCGAGGGAGGCACAGGCGACGGCCGCGGCGAGCGGGTTGCCCATGAACGTCGGGCCGTGCGCCAGCACCGGCACCTCGCCGCGCGAGATGCCGTCCGCGACGCGCGCGGTGCACAAGGTCGCGGCCATCGTGAGGTAACCGCCGGTCAGTGCCTTGCCCAGGCACATGACGTCCGGGGTGATCCCCGCGTGGTCGGCGGCGAAGAGCGCGCCCGTGCGGCCGAAGCCGGTGGCGATCTCGTCGAGCACGAGCAGGACGTCGTACTCGTCGCACAGCTCCCGCAGCACCCGCACATGGGCGGGGGAGTGGAAGCGCATACCGCCCGCGCCCTGCACCACCGGCTCGACGATCACCGCGGCCAGCTCGTCGGCGTGCCCGGCCATCAGCTCGCGCAGATGCGCCGTGTAGGCGGGATCCGGCGCCGCGTCGAAGCCGTCCGGGGGCGCGTCCGCGAAGAGCTGCCGGGGCAGCGTGCCCGACCAGAGGTGATGCATGCCGCCGTCCGGGTCGCACACGGCCATCGGCTGCCAGGTGTCACCGTGGTAGCCGCCGCGCCAGGTCATCAGGCGCCGTTTGCCGGGTCGTCCGACCGAGCGCCAGTACTGCAGGCACATCTTGACGGCGACCTCGACGGACACCGAACCGGAGTCCGCCAGGAAGACGTGCTCCAGGCCCTCCGGCGTGATGTCCACCAGCCGGGCGGCGAGCCGCACGGCGGGCTCGTGGGTGAGCCCGCCGAACATCACGTGACTCATCCGCCCCAGCTGGGCCCGGGCGGCCTCGTTGAGCACCGGGTGGTTGTAGCCGTGCACGGCCGACCACCACGACGACATCCCGTCGATCAGTTCACGGTGGCCCTCCGCCGGTTCGGCCAGCCGCAGCCGGACCCCGGAGGCGGACTCCACGACCAGCGGCTCCTGCCGGCCCGGCATCGGGCCGTAGGGGTGCCAGACGTGCTGCCGGTCCAGGGCGATCAGCTGTGCGGCATCGAGCGGCTCAGGCATTGGGCGGCAGGTCCGTGCCCGCGCCGCGCCGGCGCACCGCGACCAGATCCGTGCGCGCCTGGTCGGCGGCCGGTGACGCGGCGGTCTCCTCGCCGGCGTCCCCGCAGGGCGAGCAGCCACCGCCACCGCTGCCGCAGCCCGGCGCCGCGGCGTCCGCGCACGACCCCGCGCCGGCGCCGGCGCCGCGGCGGTGACCGGGCAGCGTCGTGGTGTCCGCCCCCTCCACCTCGAAGCCCGCGTCGGCGATCATGTCGAGGTCGGCCTGGCCGGCCTGGCCCTCGCTGGTCAGATAGTCGCCGAGGAAGATCGAGTTGGCGATGTGCAGGGCGAGCGGCTGGAGCGTGCGCAGATGCACCTCGCGCCCGCCGGCCAGCCGCACCTCGACGTCCGGGCAGACGAACCGCACCATCGCCAGAATCCGCAGCGCCCGCTGCGGGGTGAGGTTCCACTCCTTGGCCAGCGGGGTGCCCTCGAAGGGGATGAGGAAGTTGACCGGAACCGAGTCCGGGTCCAGCGCGCGCAGCGAGAAGACCACATCGACGAGGTCCGCGTCGCTCTCACCCATGCCCGCGCGCGGCACGGGCTTCGCCCACTCC